>DAOTAI010000259.1:0-7200 GCA_035593865.1 Acidobacteriota bacterium | reverse complement strand
CACCCGGGGATGATGCTGACTGGCCAACTGCAGCGCCTTTTCAGGATTCGACGTGGCCAGAACGTCAGCCACCCCGGCGAGAAACTTGCGAACCACCAGAAGAATGCTTTCGTTGTCGTCGACCACGAGAACTTTCGTCAAGGAGTTTTCTGCGGAAACCCTGGTCGGATCGATCTTTAGAATCTTGCAAACCTTCTTGACCAGAAGCTCTTCCTCAAAGGGCTTCACAATGTAGTCGCTGATGCCCAACTTGATAAGTTCCAGCACCAACTTCTCAGCCGATTCAGCGGTCAGCATTAGTACTTTCAGATCCCGCGTTTCCGGATTCTCGCGCAGAAGCTTCAGCATTTCGCTCCCGTTGACAACGGGCATATTCACGTCGAGGATGATCAGGTCCGGTTTTTCCTTAGCCGCCGCTTCCAGGCCCGCCTGTCCGTCCGCGGCCTCAAGGATCTCCAACTGAAGAGGAGCGAGATACTTTCGCACCAGGGTCCTGATCATCCGGCTGTCGTCAACAGTCAAAACCTTCATCGGCGTTCCATCCTCCTAAAGGTGAGCAAGTCGCCTCCGGAAGCTGAGTGCGAACTGCTTCAGATTCGTAATAGGGTTTTGGAATCCTATATCCATCCGGCCGAACTTAAATATCGGAGAAAACGCTCAAAAGCTTAGTCTCAGGCCCAAGGAATCGCCCGCTCAACATCCGCAGGCCGCGCCGGCTCACTACGGCGAATGATTATCGAAGACCTGGAGAAACCCTGTCCTGTGCAGACCAACCGCTTAAAGCAATCACGATAGGAGCCAAACCGGAAGGAAAACGGCCGGCTCGAGTTTACGCACCCGGTCGGCGAAATCGATCCTCTATGGAGTAGTGAGCGTGCTGAAAGCCATATCGCCCTGCCCCTTGCTCGGGTCACCGAAGACTTCTCAATAGGAAGAATCACTGACCGTGCACAACTCACGGAACACGGGCGGAAGTCTTAGGGCCCTTTCAACCGGGTACTGGATGAAATCATGCGACTTGCGCTGTTTGTCCAAGCAAGGCTGCATCGTTGGACCTCCGACCGGCGGAACGTCGGGAAACCACACTGGACGCCGCAACCGCCGGCGGCGATGCAAAAGTCCCAGCATTTCCGGGAAAGGCCGGGCGAGCCGAAGAAACGCCCTCCTGCTCAGGGAGCGTGAACCCGGAAATCCCCCTCTTTAGATTGAGACAGCTACGGTCCCGATCCTCAGCCCGTGTCCGGGCGTGATCCGTCGAGACCCCGGTACCACGACATAGCCGGCCTCCCTCTGCTTGGGTACCGGCAGAAATTCACACCTAAGCTGCAGATTGGTCCGTACCGTTGCCCACGAAAGACAATTCTTCCGGAAGAAAGTACAACACTCGGCCGGTCAAAGACCTGCACTTAACATACTCGCGATAGAGTCCCTTAATCGGGAACTGCTCGATGACCATGAGCTCTTCCGTCAGCACAGCACAGTCCCGGCGAGTGATCTTGACCTGTCTACCCGGTTGAATCTCCGTTCTCCCCATTGCTACCGATCCCTTCTCAAATCCTCGCACTCACTTCCCAGGGCCCCCCGACCCTGCATATCGGCGAACTCCAGGCCTGCTTTAGGGCCGTCGCCCGCCAATTCAGGTGAGTTTAGCGCAGACCGGTGACGTCGTCGAGTCCGAACTTTACGCGCCTGCCGATAAGGCTGAGGATGCCCGGGCACGAACCACTAGAGGTGCTTCGTGATTGCGAAGAAGATTGGGGAAGAGGGGCTGATCAGGGTTAGCGGGTTATTCGAAAGGAGGGCCTGCTTTGAGGAGAGATTCTTGGTTTCTCGATCAGCCCCTTTCCAACTGCTTGATCCATCGTATATATCGGCATCCCCGTCAAACACTTTACCGTCTCGACGCGGGCCGCAAGAGCTATGCACATGTCTTCCAAAACTGGGCGGCCCGGACACTGTCCTTCTTGACTTCTCAACGTCGGCACCTTCAGACTTCCATGGCTCTGCAGAGCCTCCAGGGAACCTTGAGATCGTCCGGCACGGGTTGCCAACAACCGAATCTTTCTCCGTAATTCGTTGAGCTTCGCGCAATGAGTGATTTCTCCGAATGTGAGCCCTCTGCCGTGCGAGCGAGGCACAGTACGAAACACTTGAGAGGCCACTCATCACCCACGGATTCAATCCCGGCAAGGGTCTCCTAAACCTTAGAACTCGCTGAGAAGGTCTACGTCCATCTTGCGGCTCGGCCCGTTGACGGGCAGACGAGGAAAATCCTCGAATTCCTCAACCTGCTCGCTCATAAACGCTTCCCGAGGCCTTTGCGCCGCCACCCGCTCACTCAATTCGCTATTGATCTGGAAAGAGCCCACCAGTTCCATCAGCTCTCGGGCGAGTTTCAGCATCTCCGCTGCGGAGCTGGCGGATTCTTCCGCGCTCGCAGCAGCTTGCTGGGTCACCGTGTTGGTGTCATGAACTCCGGAGTTGATCTGATCAATCGCCGAGCTTTGATGCACGGAAGCTTCCGCGATTTCACCCACCACCTCGGTAACGCGCCGAACATGGGCGTCGATTTCCTGGAAGTTTTGCAATACCTCATGATTGATCTTCACACCCTCGCCGGCGTTGGAGGCGGCTTCTTCAATCAACTCGGCCGTTGTCCGAGTAGCCTCCGCACTTCGGATCGCCAAATTGCGAACCTCCTCAGCCACGACCGCAAACCCCTTCCCGGCCTCTCCGGCTCGAGCGGCCTCCACGGCGGCATTCAGCGCCAACAAATTGGTTTGAAAAGCGATCTCGTCGATCGTCTTGACAATCTTTCGCGTTTTCTCGGCCGAGGCTTTAATCCGGTCGATAGCTTCAGACAGTCGGCCGATACTTGCGACCCCCTTGTCGGCGCTTTTACGTGCTTCCTCCGCCATGCTTCTAGCTTCTCCGGCCTTATCCGCGTTTTGACCGGCCATTGAGGTCACTTCCTGCAAGCTGGCGCTGACCTCTTCGAGCGAGCTCGCCTGCCTAGCGGCTCCCTCGGCAAGGCTCTGGCTTCCGGCGCTGATCTGGCCGGCCGCCGACGACACCTGTTCCGCGGTCGAAGTCACTAGCGTAAGGGCGTCGTCCAAGTTCTCTACCGCCAGGTTGAACGCATCCTTGATCCGAGCGAAATCACCTTGGTAAGCACCGGTCATCCGCACCTTCAAATCTTTCTCCGCCATACGTTGGAGGGCCTCCGCAAACTCGTCGATAGGCCTCACCACCGCGTCCAGGGTCGCGTTGACACCCTCGACCAGCTCTCGGTAAACCCCTTGGAAGCGGCTGCCTTCTCCCCGCACATCCAGCTGGCCCTGCTGCGCCGCCTGAGTCAGGTAAGCCGTCTGGCGGACCATTTCTTCCAGATTGGAGCGCATCTGGTGGAAACTTCGGAGAGTTGCCTGTAAACGATCCAAGATACCGTTGACATTTCGGGACAGTTCGCCGAGTTCGTCTTGTGACAGGTCCTGCCGTGCTTCGGTCGCCAGCTGAACCTCCTGCGACAGATCCCCGCGGGCGATAGCTTGAATGGCATGCTCAAAAGCGGGGATGTCTACGCCACTCAACGAATCGAGTTGACGCACGACCGATCCTACCCGCGTTCCGAAATTCCTAGCCAGGACTACGGACGCCAGCCCGACTACCAGAAAAACCGCACCCAATACGACAGCCAAGTAACGAAGTTCTGTGCTCACGGAAGCCTTTTCCGCCGCGACCATGGCGCCGGTCTTCTCCCTCATCTGGTCGACGATCTCATCGACAATGTCGGTCGGACCGCGATCCAGACCCGCCACCATGGCTGCAGCAGTCTCCAAGCCTCCCATTCCTTTCATCGACTGGTAAGTGACGAGAGCATTCTCGTACGTGCTCTTCAATATGTCGTATTCGGCATCGAACGCTTCCAGTAAAACTTGGATGTCGGAATCCTGCACCAAGTCCTGCAAACGGCTACGCGCTTCGTCCACCGCCTGAATGTACTGGCGGTACTCCTGTTCCAATTCGGCAAACTTAGCTTCGTCTCTGCCCTGAAGAATGATGGAGTGCCAAGCCTGAACCGCCTTCTTGAAGGTCACCTGCATCACTCTGGCCAAGTCTTGCTGGGCCACCTGCCCCTCAACCAATCCGGAATAGGTGTCGGTGACATCCTGAAGACGGAGAATAAGATAACCGCTGCCGAGAATGCCGGTCAAGATGCTCAGCCCCAAAAGTCCATACAACTTCGTGGAAACTTTCAGATCAGCCACCCATGCGCTGACGGCTCGCAGAATGTTCGCGAAGATCCTCATTTTGGAGTTCTCCTCTGTTTCATCAAAGAGCAAGGCTACGGCCCTTTCATCGGCAGCAACCCGACAAACTTTATGGATTGACGGCCTGTCTTCAGATCGCCGCAGGCCCAAATGAAGAGATTCCAGAAACTCGCCCAATGCCTCGCGCAGGTAAATCTATCGGATTGATTATCAATGACTTCACAGGGTCTGTAATCCAAACTCTGCTCCAAGCTAAAGCGCCGGGAGGTTCCGCCCGATATAGACAGTGAGGAATTCCGCCGCATAGCTGTTGCTTCTTCCTTCGCCCGTGCGAAGCCGACAGCGGGGCAACAACGGTGGTACTCCGAAAGAGTGCTCGAGAGGATGGAAGAAAGGAGTTGAGTATGAAGCGTCGACAGGCTCTGGCAGTGGGAATCGCTCTGATGACGCTGGCCGCGGTCTCGGTCAACTTGCTGGCCGACGACGCCCTCGATTTCTTGCGCAAGTGGGAAATCAGACTAAAGAGTGACGAGGGCGTTTTGAAAGGAACGCTGGTAACCATTGTCCCTTCTTCGGGGCGCTTGATCATTAAGACCGCCGGCGAAGAAAAGACAGTCGTGCTGGCGCTCGCCAGCGGCTTCAAGGTCATGGAAGGAAAGCTGGCCGTCGACCCGGAGAGCCTTCAAAGAGGTCAAGAAGTCGTCTTGATCCTGGATGCGGCGTCAAAAGAAGTGAAGTCCGTTTATAAGTACTTCTAATGCCACAAACAGGGATCTCGACCTGGCTTCGGCGTCTGATCGGGCTTGATATAAGCCCCAAGATGTCATGTCTTCCAAAGAGTAGTATGAAGGGCTTTCAACGAACGGATTCGAAGCGAAAGAGACCCATGTTCCAGTCCTTCCACCTTCTCGCCGCGGCCTGACCCCTTCTGAGATGGACCGGTGGAAGGCCTCGTTCTAGTCAGCTCCTTGAGAGCAAAGTTCAACACCCCAACCACGGCTTCCCTAGACGGCAATCCCCGGCTTTCCTTCGAGATTGCTTCCAGCTAAACTCGGTCCGTTCGGCGGTTCCCCTAAAATACGGGACCGAGCCGCGGTCGGTCGGTTGGTGACAGTATCGTTCGGCACGGCATGGAGCGGATGCACGATGAACAATGTTCCCGAGGAAAGCAGGCAACCCGGTCCCGAGAAGGGAAGGCCTTCCGCTCCGTCAGTGGAAGAATTTCTCCGGAAAGTGGGCACGCTCCCCAGCCTGCCCTCGCTCTACCTGCAATTGACGGAAGAACTGGCCTCGGGCGACATGTCTCCGAGCCGAGTGAGTCACATCATTGCGCAAGACTTGGGCCTGACGACTAAGATTCTACAGATCGCCAATTCCGCCTACTTCGGACTAAGTCGTCAGATCAGCAACGTCGAGCGGGCGGTGCTACTGCTGGGATTAGAGACAATCCGAGCTCTCGCTTTGTCGGCCTCGGTCTTTGCCATGTTTGAACCGCGGAAACTGGTTGGGCTGGCGGTCGCCGGATTGTGGCGCCACAGCATGAATTGTTCCGGAATGGCTCGCAGGCTGGGAACCCATCTTCGCCTGAAGCGCGACAGCGTGGATCATTTGACCACCGCCGCATTTCTCCATGACGTGGGTAAGCTCCTGATGGCGGATCAGCAACCCAAGAATTACGCAGTAGTTACGTCCAAGATCGAATTCGGCGAGCTTGCCCCGTTTCAGGCCGAGCGAGAAGTTTTCGGGTTCGATCACGCTGAGGTGGCCGCCTACCTATTCGATCGTTGGCAACTTCCTTCCCCGGTAATCGAGGGTGTCCGCTGGCATCATGATGCGGCGGCAATCGAGCAGACCAACCACACCCTCGCGGCCATCATTCATGTTTTGGACTTCTTGGAACACCAGCGCAACGACGAGCTCGGCACCCTTCACCTCACACTGGATTCGAGATTTCTGGAAACGCTGGGCGGGGGCGAGGAACTCCTTGATGAATGGAGGACCATTGTGGAGGAGGAGCCCTTTTCCCGGTAAGGCTTACCAAAGCCTGCTACACCGCAAGACCCTGCCACGGAGCCGTAGATACGCCTCCACTCACCGCCGGCGAAAACGAGCTTTTGGGCGTCTGGTGGTCTTCGTCTTCGGCAATCCAACATACGAGGCCGGCTCGAAGACTTGCGGACCGGCCCTCCGGCCTGTCTTGGGTGCCACGGGTCAAAAACCAGTTCCGGCCGTTGCGTTTCCTCTCTCTTCGCCGCTTGCAACCAGGCACCGTACTCTAGCGGAGCCCACCGAACTTCCACCACCTACCAAAACCGCGACGAGAGCCACACATATAAGCTCGTCTATGGAACATCGGGTGACACAACGTCTGTGAGAGAGGGAACGTGTACCCCATCCGACCGGCTTCCACCAAGTCGAAGACCAGACACGAGTTCGGAAATCATCAGAGGCCGAAGGCCTAGCTCTTCGCGCCCTCGAATACCCGTTGGATGAGTTCTTCCGCCTGACGCTGAATCTGCTGCAAATGCTCAACACCTAAGAAGCTCTCAAGGTACAACTTATAGACATCCTCGGTGCCGGAAGGACGGGCTGCAAACCAGCCGTTCGCCGCGACCACCTTGATTCCGCCGATCTCAGCTTGGTTTCCCGGGGCACGCGTCAACTTGGCAAGGATCGGTTCACCGGCCAGTTCGGTGGCAGAGATGTCTTCCGGGCGCAGTTGTGCCAAGAGTTGTTTCTGGAGCGGATTAGCTGGTCGATCGACCCGCCGATACACCGGTTCGCCGAGTTCAGCCGTCAACTCCCGGTATATCTCCGCCGGATCCCGCCCGGTCTCGGCAATAATCTCGGCAGCCAGTAAATCCATCATGAATCCGTCCTTGTCGGTGGTCCAAGCGGTCCCGTCCATGCGCAGGAACGAAGCCCCGGC
>DAOTAI010000258.1:0-7200 GCA_035593865.1 Acidobacteriota bacterium | reverse complement strand
CGCCTTCCAGCTCGACGATCAGCACCGCCTCCGCGTCACGAGGATATCCGGCGGCTACCGCTGATTCGGCCGCCTGGATAGCGAGGCGATCCATGATTTCGATGGCACCTGGCAGAAATCCCGCAGCAACTATCCGACTGACGACCTCACCGGCGACCGCCAAAGAGGAGAAACTGGCCAGGAGCGTCTGGTATCGCTCCGGTCGGCGAACGAGGCGCAGAGTGATTTCCAACGCGATTCCGAAGAGGCCCTCGGAGCCGACAAAAAGACCGGTCAGGTCCGGGCCGGCGTTTTCCAGCGTGCGGCCACCGAGTTCGACCACTTCTCCGTCGGCAAGTACGGCCTTCAAACCCAGCACATGGTTGCTGGTCATGCCGTGCTTCAGGCAATGGGCGCCCCCGGAATTGAAAGCTACATTTCCGCCGATTGTGCAGATTTGTTGACTTGAGGGGTCAGGAGCGTAATACAGACCGTAGGGCGCAGCCGCAGCCGACACTGCGGAATTGATGACTCCCGGCTCAACCACGGCAATCCGCTCCCTTGGATCCAGGTTCAAAATGCGATTGAGGCGGTTCAAAGCGATAACAATACCGTCTTCAACCGGCAGAGAACCGCCCGAAAGACTGGTGCCGCTGCCTCGAGCGACAAAAGGAATCTGGCGACGATAGCAAAGCTGGACGGTTCGGATGACCTGGTCGGTGGTTGCGGGAAGAACCACCGCCACAGGCCTGGCGCGAAAAGCGGTCAGCGCATCGGACTCATACGGGGCGAGCTGGGCGGGAGACAGCAGTAACTGCCCGTCAGGGTAAATCGCCTCTAATTCTCGTCTGATCGCTGATTCCACGCCTCGTTTCCAGTATAGCGCTCGTACAGGCTCGTAGTTTTCGGAGCGCTATCGGCAACGACCGCAGATATCAGTCCCACTCAAGAATCGCACCGCGCGAAGCGGACGTTGCCATGGACCGGTACTTGCGCAAATAGGGCGGTAGACCAACACGCTCGACCGGCTTCCAATTCTTCCGACGCTCGGCGATGGTCTCCTCACTCAGCTCAACGGTCAACTGATGATTAGGGATATCGATGGACACGATATCTCCCGGCTCGAGCAGTCCGATTAATCCACCGCGAGCTGCTTCGGGACTCACATGTCCGATCGAGCAGCCGCGTGATCCGCCCGAAAAACGCCCGTCCGTTACCAGCGCTACGCTTTCGTTTAACCCCATTCCCGCAATTTGCGCAGTCGGACCCAGCATTTCCTGCATTCCCGGGCCGCCTCTCGGGCCCTCATACCGGATAATGACGACATCACCGGGTTTCACTTTCTTTGACAGAATGCCTCTGGAAGCCTCTTCTTCGCTTTCAAAGATTACAGCCGGCCCGCGGTGGCGAAGCATGGAAGGCGGAACGCCTGCGGTTTTCACAACGGCGCCCTCGGGCGCAAGATTTCCAAACAAGACGGCAAGTCCACCGTCGGCGGAGTAAGCGTTCTCAATCGGTCGGATACACTCCTGATCCTTACTCGTGCAACCGGCGATGTTCTCCCCGATGGTCTTCCCGGTCACAGTCATGCAATCGAGGTTCAGAGTCCCCGGCTTCCTCGCAAGCTCACTTAGAATGGCCGAGACGCCGCCGGCCTTGTCAACGTCCTCGACATGGTAATGAGAAGACGGGCTCACCTTGCATAAACATGGCGTCCTGGCGCTGATTTCATTTAACCGCTCCAACGGATAATCGATTCCGGCTTCGTGAGCAACCGCCAGAGTGTGCAACACCGTGTTGGTTGAGCCACCCATCGCCATATCAAGCGCGAACGCATTGTCGATCGCCTGCAAAGTCACGATGTCCCGAGGCTTCAAGTCCATTTCAAGGAGCTTCATGACCTGGCAGGCGGCCTGCTGGGCCAACTGCTGGCGGCGCGGGTCGACGGCCAAAATGGTGCCATTGCCGGGAAGCGCCAGACCGAGGGCCTCACACAGGCAATTCATTGAATTCGCGGTGAACATCCCCGAACAGGATCCGCAAGTGGGGCACCCGTAGTCTTCAAGCGCCTTCAACTGCTTATCGTCAATCTTTCCCGCTTGATAGGCGCCGACACCTTCAAACACCGAGATCAGATCGACGACCCGGCCGTCGGGCGTCACCCCGGCTTTCATCGGACCACCGGAAATGAAAATCGTGGGAACGTTCAGGCGCATGGCGGCCATGAGCATTCCAGGAACGATCTTGTCGCAATTCGGGATACAGATCAGCGCGTCAAGACAATGCGCCGCTACCACCGTTTCAACGGAATCTGCGATGATTTCACGACTGGGAAGAGAGTACTTCATTCCCATGTGCCCCATCGCAATACCGTCGTCAACCCCGATCGTGTTAAACATGATCGGCACGCCGCCGGCCGCCCGGACGGCTTCGCGCACGACTTCACCAAAGACGTTGAGGTGGACATGGCCGGGGATAATGTCAATATAGGAATTGGCAATGGCAATAAACGGTTTGTGCATGTCCTCATCTTTGATGCCAGTCGCTTTGAGCAGCGAGCGATGAGGAGCACGTTCGAAGCCTTTTTTGATCGTGTCTGACCGCATTGGCAGATTGTAGCATTCCTGCGGGGAGCGGTTATACTGTTTGGGTTTTGTTTAGTTGACCAAAGGACTTAAAGGACTCAAGGGACCCAAAGGACTCCAAGGACTGAAACGACAGTCAAGGCAGGGGTTGTTTGATCCTTGGTGTTCCTGGAGTGCCTCTGGTGTCACTCTATAGTCATGAAACTAGCAATCATTGGCTTGCCCCAGGTGGGAAAGAAGACGGTTTTTAAGATCCTGACCGGAATAGCGGCAGAGAAGGCCCCAACTAAAGACGGAGTGGCGCACGCGGTAGCGCTGGTGCGTGACCCGCGCGTCGATCGACTGTCCGAGATGTTCCAGCCTCGAAAGACGCGTTATGCTGAATTCGATATTGTCCTGCCGCCCGACATAGAGCCGGAACAGACACGAACCGCAAACTGGCTGGAGGCCATAAGAAAAGCGGATGGTCTTCTACACGTTATCCGGGCCTTCTCGTCTCCATCGGTTTTTCATATTTCTGGCAGTGTCGATCCCCGGCGCGACCTTGAACTGGTCGAGATGGAGTTGCTCTTAGCTGATCTGGATCTCGTGGAAAAGCGCCTTCAGCGCATGGCAAAGGAACATCAGAAGAGCAACGTGGCACAGGAGCGGGAGCGGCAGGTATTGGAGCGGGCCAAGGCGCACCTGGAGTCTGAGAAACCGCTTCGGACGATGGGGCTCGGCGAGGATGAGCTGAGTGCAATTCGCAGTCTGAACTTTCTCACCCTGAAACCGCTGGTGGCCGCTCTGAATGTCGACGACGACTACAGCGCCGCGCAAGCAAAGCACCAGGATCTCGCTTGCCTGATGGAATCGAACGGTTCAACTGTCGTCTTTCTGAGCGCGGCCCTGGAAAGCGAAATCAGCGAACTTCCGCCCGAGGAACAGGCGCCGTTTCTCGAAGAACTGAAGATCGAGGAACCAACTGCTCATCGCCTCTCGAGAGCTGCTTTCCGATCGCTCGGCCTTCTTAGTTTCTTCACTGTGGGACCGGACGAAGTAAGGGCGTGGCCTGTGGAAGCCGGGGCACTCGCTCCGGAAGCGGCCGGCCGTATCCACAGTGATATGCAAAAAGGCTTCATCCGGGCCGAAGTGATTACCTACGACGAATTGATCAAAGCCGGATCAGAGAAAGCCGCGCATGATGCCAATCTTTACCGGCTGAAAGGCAAGGACTACGAAGTGCAGGACGGAGATGTGCTGCACATCCGGTTTAATGTCTGAACCTCCGACAATCGAATGAAAGGAGGATCCTTGAACGGGATCTTTCCATATCTTCTTGTTGCGGCAGCCTTGGTGGTATCACTCTCGATCTTCCTGGCCTACCGACGGAACCGCAACTGGCGGCAGTTCGCGACCAAGTACCGCTTTCAATACAAGCAAAATGCGGTCATGCGAAATCCGCGCGTCGCCGGCGAGATCCAGGGTCGTTCATTTCGGCTGCATAAAGCGCAAACCAGCTCCGATACCTGACTTCTCGGTATCGAGCTGATCGAAATGAGCATGGGTCTGCTGGGGAAAGTGCCAAGCGGGCTGGAGATCGCCAAAACGGCGACGTCACTGAAAGAAGAGGCCGCAGCAAGGCGTATACAAACCGGCGACCCGCAGTTTGACGAGGCAGTTTTCGTCAAAGGTGACAACAACGCGGAAGTACTGAGCTATCTGACGACCGGTCGCCGGAAGTCAATCCTGGAACTGCTTGCCTGGGAAAGCGCGGAATGGGTGGGAGTGCGCGACCGTCGCGTCATCCTGATCGAGCGCCGCATGGTCAGCAGCCTGCCGCATCTGGAGAAAAGATTCCACTTCCTTTTCGATATCGCCCGCCGCCTTGATGGATGAGACTCCGGGACAGATACACGGAACTGCCAATAGGTGGGCCAATTGCAAAATTCGGGTTTCTTAAGGCCGAAGGCCTGATTCAAGTTAGCCTGGGACGAAGCCCTATAAGCGCTAACTTGAATCAGGCCTTTGGCCTTAAGAACCGGATTGTTGCGATGCGCTCACCTTTGTCGCTTTTCTGCCGCGCGGTGTCATTAATGCGGTTAGGTGAACATCTTCTCTTCCTCGGGATTCACGACGACTCGAAGCGATTTTTCGAGAACATCAAACAGGGCGGGAGCTTCGCCTATGACCTCCCCATCGACATTTAACGCAAAATTCGGACGCGAAGAGACCAGCGTTTGTCGGGCCTGATGCACGACCAGATCTTTGCCCGGATCAGCGCCCATAAGGACTCGAGAAAACACGACAGCCAACTTCGGAAGCGGCATCGCGGGGACAATCACCACATCCATCAGGCCGTCGTCGAGCCTTGCTGCGGGCGCAACCGGGATTCCTCCGCCCATGGTCCTTCCATTTGCAATGATGAGGTTGTACGCTTCGAACTCCTGCGATTCGTCCTGGTCGAATTTAACGCGAAGATGATATTGCTCCATCTCGGGCAGGGTGCGCGCCGCAGCCACAAAAAACGCTACCGAGCCCAGCCAGTCTTTGCTCTCTGTCGTCAGCTTCTCGTTCGCTTTGGTTACGAATCCCCCGGCGGAGCTGTTCAGAAACAAGCGTGACAAATCACGATTGCGCAAGCGAAGAACATCAATCAGGCGCGCATGCCCGGCAGATATCAGATCGATCGCCTGATCGAGATTCTCCGGCATTCCCAGTGATCTGGCCAAGTCATTGCCGGTTCCAAGCGGAATTACAGCCAACGTGATCCGGTCCAGATACTCGGCTACTCCATTGATGATCTCGTTCAGCGTGCCGTCTCCTCCTGCGGCCGCGATATGACTGATACCCTCGACCACTGCCTGTTTCGCCAGAGCGCCCGCATCATGCGGCGCCCGCGTTTGCTTGAGATCGAAGGAATCCAGGCGGCGGAGAGATTGCTCGAGTGCGGCCACATCATCAACCGACCCGGCGTTCGGATTCACGATCACACACCACTTGATCGCCATTCAGACCCCGATGGGAAGGGATGCAGCTAGCATATCACGCCCTTGTCAGCGGCCGACATTAGTTGCCGCCAGATCTGGAGATGGAGGTCGGGGAAATGTACCAGGTTTTGTTTTACCATGTGCTTCATGGACCGTAACAACCTGGTGAGATCATGATTTGCCGCGAGTTTCGAATTTCAGCGAGATCGATAAGGAGGAGCATGAAAGTCCTGTTTTTGGGGGGTACCGGAAATATCAGTTCCGCTTGCGTGAAGCTGGCCCTTGACAAAGGGCACGATGTCACGATTTTCAACCGGGGAACGTCCGAGCTCAAACCTGATGCCCGGTGTAAACAAATCACAGGCGACCGAAACGATCGCGTCGCACTCGAAAAACTCGCCCGCAACGGCAAGTTCGACGTCGTTGCGGATTTCATTGCCTTCACGCCTGATGACGTGGAGGCGGACCTGGCGGCTTTTTCCGGGCAGGTTGGCCATTTCCTCTTTATCAGCTCTGCCACTGTCTACCAGAAACCACCTGCGAACTATTTGATTTCCGAGACAACTCCGCTAGGCAACCCGTTCTGGGAATACGCACGGCTCAAAATCCAGTGCGAAGAACGATTCAGGCAGGCCTACAAGAAAGATCGCTTTCCAGTAACAATTGTGCGCCCCAGCTACACCTTCGGGCCGAGGTGGATTCCTGCCGCAGTGGGAGGCCATGGCTACACCAACGTTTACCGCCTGCGTCAAGGCAAACCTATAGTCAGCCATGGAGACGGCCAATCGCTGTGGGTCATGACCTTCAACACGGACTTCGCACAGGGATTCGTCGGACTTTTTGGACAACTTCGCGCAATCGGCGAAGCTTTTCACATCACCAGCGACGAAGTGCTGACCTGGGACCAAATCTACCAGACAATCGCAGAAGTCGCAGGCGAGGAGCCGCGAATCGTTCACCTGCCCTCAGAGGTGATCGCAGCCGTGCATCCTCCGTACGCGGGGACACTCCTTGGCGATAAGGCGTATAGCACGGTGTTTGATAATTCGAAGATCAAGCGTGTGGTTCCGGAATTCAAAGCCAAAGTGAGTTTCCGCGACGGAATCGTGCAATCGCTGGCATGGTACGAGGCAGACTCCAAGCGCCAGAAGATCGACGAGACCGCAAACAAGGTTCTAGATCGCCTGGTCGCCCTGCACCAGGAAATGATGAGCAAAGCGCAAATCAACAATTGAAGATTTAGTCGTTTCAGCGCGGATCAGAGAACAAGGATTTGGAGCGGGAAACGGGATTCGAACCCGCGACTTCAACCTTGGCAAGGTTGCACTCTACCACTGAGTTATTCCCGCTCCGATGAACTTTCTTATTTAAGGACAAGCCCCGCCTGATTGTCAACTAGCTTCGCGAGCCATGCTACCAGCGCCCCGCCGTCCGGGGTTTATTATGGCCGGACTTTCCAGCAGCGATTTTCCGGCCCAAATTTATCAGAGTCTGGGGCGTTTCGGCCGGCTCGCGCGCCAGAACGAGCAGGAGGCACCCTCTGTTCGTAGTACCGGCTTTAGCCGGGCAGTTGCCCCAGCGGTCAACTGTGGATATCTGACCGCTCTAGGGCCAGGACCGCAAAGGGGTATTTCAGACCGAACTGTTTGAACGGTATCAGCGCAGCG
>DAOTAI010000257.1:0-7226 GCA_035593865.1 Acidobacteriota bacterium | reverse complement strand
GCCGTGCGGGTGGAGAAACGCCGTCGCGAGCAGATGAGACGGCAGGCGGCCTTGCTCGGCTTTTCTTTTGAAGAACAACGGGCGCTTGACGCGGAACCTTACCGACGGCTGCCTGTGTTCGGTCGAGGGCGTCGACAAAGAATAAGAAATGTTCTGCGGCGGAGCTCCGGTCGAGAGGAAACCTTCGTCTTCGATTTCTCGTTCAGCCAGGGAAGTGGCAAATCCTCCAATCGTTACTGGCTGACTATCGTCCTTCAGAGGTTTTCTGGCCTGTCTTTGCCACGCTTTGAACTCCGTCCCGAGGTTATTGTATACAAGGTCGCATCGTGGCTCGGCCTCCAGGACGTCGACTTTCCCGACGATCCGGAGTTCTCCTCGAAATATCTGCTACGAGGCGAGGATGAGAAACGAATCAGGGAGATTTTCTCGGTGCCTGTCCGGCTCCAACTGCGCGAGCGGACCGGCTGGTCAGTCGAGGCCGAGGATGAATGGCTGGCCGTTTACCAGGGAATGCGCAGAATCAAGGCACACGAAATCGGTAAATTCATTTCTGAGGCCGAACAAGTGTCAAAGGCAATCGCCGAAAGCTACAGGAGTAAAACTGCAGGGTAAAGGGATAAAGGGGTAAAAGGTCCCATTTGATTCCTACGTCGATTTTCCATTTTCCATTTGCCATCTACCATTTTCCATTTGAACGGGCGGCGATCGAGAGAGATGGAAGAAATGGAAAATGAACGATGGATTGCTTTTGTCTCTACCCGGAACGAGCGATTGCCCCTGTAGTTATCCCGTTCTTCCCTCCGTCCCGTTAGCCCTGCTAATCTTATTGGTTCTGGAGCAAATGACATGGATCTGACCGATATCCGCAAGAAAATAGACATGATCGATTTCGAAATCCTGAAGCTTCTCAACAGCCGAATGGAGTACGCGTTGCGAACAATGAAGTTCAAACGAGGTGCCATAACCGACGAGAAGCGGGAAAGCGAGGTCATCGAATACATACAGAAGCATTCGCAGGGATTGATCGAGCCCGAGTTCTGCAAACGGCTCTTCCGCCAGATCATTTCTGAAAGCAAAAGGCTTCAGATGGAAAGTTTCAAGCTCATAGGCTTTCAGGGGGAGCACGGGGCTTTTGCCGAGGTCGCTGCGCGGCAATTCGATCCGAATTTGATGTATATCAGCTGCGGCGAGTTCCGGGAGATCTTTGACGCTGTCAGTTCCGGCCTCCTGCATTACGGCATAGTCCCGGTGGAGACCACTGGCGGGGCGACGATCGCCGACGTTAACCAGTTCCTGGTGGACAGTGAACTTCAAATCATCGGCGAAGTGACGGCGCCGATTCACTACGCGTTGCTGGCTTTACCTGAGACGAACCCGAAGGAAATCCGGGTGGTTTACTCTCACCGGCAGGCCCTTTCGCAATGTCAGAAATTTCTTTCCAGCCATGATCTGGAAGGGCGTCCCTACTACGATGAGGCAGGAGCCGCCAAGATGCTGCTACGGGAAAGGCCGAAGGGTTCGGCTGCCATTGCCAGCCGCTTCGCCGCCGACTTTTACAATCTCGCTGTCGTCCAAGAGGGTATTGAAGACAACGTGAACATTACTCGCTTCCTGGTTTTCTCCCGAGAAGCGCGTGATCATGAGGGAAACAAGTGCTCGATTGTCTTTTCGACTGAACACAAGGCCGGGGCTCTGTTCCGAGTCCTGAGAGAATTCGCAGACCATGACATCAATCTGACGAGGATAGGCTCAATGCCCAGCCGGGAGTCTCCCGGAAATTACATCTTCTTCGTCGATTTCCAAGGGTCCATCAAGGAGCCGGTCGTTTTGCGCGCGCTCGAGAGGGTCCAGAAAATGACACCCTTTTACCGATTTCTAGGCTGCTATCCCGCGGCAAACAACAGCGCAGGGTGCGTGACAGGCGAGAGTTGACAAGGGGCAATATCGGGGCAAACCAGCCCCGATTGCCTCGATTCCGCGTCATTTCACACCTCCGTCTTTTTAAACTATACTGCTGGAACACCGCTTCTGTTGCTACGCCGGTGTAGTCTCAAGCGGACCTGAGTTTCTTATGGTCGCGACCCAGCTCTCCGCTAAGCTGCTGATTACGGACACCTCGACCGGCCAGGTCTCGGAGTATGAGTTGCGCCAGCCTGAAACTCGGATTGGGCGCGCTTCTCAACTCAACGACATCGTGCTGAATCAAGCCCAGGTTTCGAGGGAACATGCACTGATCCGTGTCGAAGGATCCGCCTTCCGCCTGATCGATCTCGACAGCTCAAACGGGACAAAGATCAACGGTCAGCGAATCAACGAGCATCTGCTGCACGATGGCGACAGGTTCACGATCGGAAAGTTCCAGTTGGTGTTCCGACAGGAACCGGCCGAAATCAGGGTGCGATACAAAGAGGTCGACACGACCAGGACCGTGCTGTTCCGGCCATCTGATCTGCTGATTACGTCAGTTCCCGATACTCTCGAACAGAGTCTGCCTAGCGGGGCCGCAGGTGAACAGCTGTTGCAGGGAAATATAGCCGCCTTGCGAAAGAAGGCAGAGACGTTGGCACGGCTTTACGAGCTAAATCGTCTGCTCGCCTCCGTCTTCTCCCTGGAAGACATCTTCGAGAAGGTCAGTGAACTTCTGTTCCGTTTGACGCCGGCTGAGCGATTCGTCGTCCTGCTCGGGGGGGAATCGGAAATCGAATCCCTGTCCAGGATACATGTCCGAATCAGACCCGGGACCACCGACAACGATCCTGAAATACCTATCAGCCGTACGGTTGTAAAGCAGGTGGCGACTGAGCGCCTTTCCCTGCTGTCGTTTGACGCCTTGCATGACGAGCGGCTTCTCTCGGCCGACTCAATTGTCGCTCAACGCATCGCGTCGATTATGTGCGCGCCGCTGGTTCAACGCGGAAACGTGCTGGGGGTCATTTACACCGACAGCCGCCGGCGTTCCCGGGCTTTCAATGAGGATGATCTGAATTTGTTGAACGCGCTGTGCGCTCAAACGTCGATTGCCATCGATAATGCTACTACGCACGAAAAGCTGCTTCGCGAAGCGATTGCCCGCGCCACCTATGCTCGCTTCATGCCCAAACACGTCGTTGAGGAGATCCTGGCGAATCCCGATGCCTTGACACTCGGCGGTTCGAACCGGACGATCGCGGTGCTCTTCTCCGATATTCGCGGTTTCACTTCGATGGCGGAAAGACTCCCGCCTCAGACTGTGGTTCGGATTCTCAACGACTACTTTTCGGAAATGACTCCGATTGTGTTCGAACATCAGGGGATGCTCGACAAGTACATGGGCGACAACCTGATGGCGCTTTTCGGGGTTCCTTATGAAAGTGAAGACGCTGCGGTGAACGCTGTTGCTGCCGCGGTCGCCATGCAGCGCCGACTACAGGAGTTGAGCCCTGAGCTGAAAGAGGAGACTCTTGCCGACATTTCAGTCGGGATCGGTATCAGCTACGGGACGGGGACCGTGGGCTATATCGGTTCAAAAGAACGGACCGATTACACTGCCGTGGGTGACGTTGTTAACCTGGCCGCTCGGCTGGAGAAACAGGCTCGAGCCGGCCAGATCATCATCAGCGAATCGGTAAAGCAGGCTGTCGCGGACCGATTCGAGGTTGCCCCGGTGGGTCTTATCGCCGTGAAAGGACGCACCGAACCGGTCGAGGTATACGAGGTAAAGTGGGACGAAAAAGCGTACGCGTGAACGCGGGACGCTTTCTCTATGGCGGCGATCTGGACCGGCCAACCCTCGGCAATACCGCCGTTCGGGTCGGTCGTCGATTATGGCCGTAGGTACCGAGCCAGGAACTCGTAGATTTCCCGCCGGGACTCCTTGGCCAGCGCCGTGTCGATTCGATTAAAACCATGACCACCAGGCGCGTCTTGGTAAATCTTGTACTGGAAATCCTTGCCGGACGCTTTCAACGCCTGGATAAGACTCTCAACCTCCAACACGTTCACGTCCCGATCATTCGTTGTCGTGTGGATCAGTAACGGTGTCCGCAACTTGTGGGCGTTCCAGCGTGGAGAACGACGCCGATACTCATCTACATCTTCGTTCGCGGTCTTGCCAATGTGGTAGCTTGCCGAGAACAAGCCCCGATAGCTTTCAGTCTGATAGCCCATCCGAGCCACCAGGTCGGAAACCGGAACGCCCGCATAGGCCACCTGGAATTTCTCGGGATGGTCAAAAACCGCCATCAAAGCGATTAAACCACCGTGACTCCAGCCGACAATCCCAACTCGCTTGTCGTCTACAAACGGCAGATTCTCGACTGCCCAGTCCCGCCCGGCCACCACGTCATCGACCTCAAGCCCCCCGTAATCGATCGCCTCGTAGAAGTCCTGCCCGTAACCGGTCGACCCTCGGCACTCGGGGGCCAGCACGACATAGCCGAGATCCATCATTTCTCGGATGATGTGAGTGTGGTACGTGCCGAAGTTGGCGTGAACCCCGCCATGCGGGAGTATCAGGAGGGCATGCTTACTGGTTCGATCCAGCTTGCGGGGAACGAACACGTAGGCATAAATACGAAATGGGTGCCTTTCGTTCTTGATCCCGTATATCTCTCGTCCTCGTGGATTCGGCGGCCCTACATAGGTTACCTTGTCAATCTCTGCTACGTCGCCGACCCGCTGAAACCAAAGAACGTCATCCACCGCTTTTGCCAGCGACTGAAGTTGCGTTCCCAGGGCATCGATCTCAGCGCGCAACCTGCCCAGTTCACTTTCTTTTGCGGCATCCTGCCCCGCTGCCGGCGAGGCAAAAACCAGCGTGAGAACTAAAATCGACGGGATGAAATAGCGGTCCATATGCCCTTTCCTCTTTCCTGATGTCGGTGTGGGCGCGAGCCACCCTATTTTGTCCTCGTAATCGGTCAGTTGCAATGACTAACCCTAACCGGTGAATAGGCACAGCGCCTTCAACTCTTGTGCCAATCAACCGAACAGAGCCTGGATTGACACTGATTCATAAATCAAACTAGAGTAGTTCTGACGATCCCAGTCTTTCTCCCCGATTTTCGGATTTCCGGAGGTGGTTATGGATTTCCGGGCACGGACGTTCCGTTCGCGAACCCCGACATTGATCCCTGTCTGTCTGCTGTTCTGCAGCTTGGTTTGCACCGCGGGGCAGAGCCGCGCAGGCAATCCCCCCGGATCCTCCCTTTACACCGATGTCACCAAACAGGAGGAGTTCCTGAAAACGGCGCGGATCGTGAAGGCTCGAGCGGCCAAAGGGGGCGTCACTGGAACCACCAGGGCTACCCTGCGGGACGGTGCTTTCGAACATGATGTCAGCATCCAGTGCATCGATCTCCGGAGGACGATTTACCAAACCCGCGACTGGACGGAATTGAATTTCAAAGACAGTTACAAATTCAACATCGCCGCTTACCGCCTTGCACGGCTTCTCGGCTTGAACAATGTTCCACCCTCGGTCGAGCGGTCTTATCTGGGGAAAAAGGCCTCTTTTACCTGGTGGATCAATGACGTGATCCTCGACGAGCGACAACGGCAGGAGAGAAAGATAGAACCTCCCGACGTCGTCGACTGGAATCAGCAGATTCAGATTGTCCGGGTATTCGATCACCTGATTCAAAATACCGACCGGAACCAGGGTAATTTGCTGATCACCAAGGATTGGAAAATCTGGATGATCGACCATTCACGGGCCTTTCGCACCAGCCAAGAACTGAAGAAGACCGATGCTCTGGACAGGTGCGACCGCCGCTTGCTGGCCAGTCTGAAAAGAGTGGAACTTCAGGCATTGAAGAAAGAGTTGGGGCGTTATCTGACCGGGCCAGAAATGACGGCCCTCCTGACAAGACGGGACCTGATCGTGAAGCACTTCGATCGCCTGGGCAAAGCGGCGCTTTACGACCTGAAGCGATCGGGCGTGCACGTTGATCCCTCGGTGGCACAAGCGATCGTCGCGGAATGAGGGGTCCAGGACTGCCGCCCGTGCGCTCTCCAGAGGCTACGACACCTCTTCCGTGAACTCCATCTTGTAAATACGGAGGAAGGTAACGAGCAGGGCGGCGACTAACGGCCCGAGGATTAATCCAGGCGGGCCGAAGAGGGTCAACCCCCCAATCAAGCCAAAGAAGACCAGCAGAACATGCATCCCCTCGGACTTCCCTTCAATGATGATCGGGCGCATGAAGTTGTCGACCAGACCGATGACCAGTCCACCCAGGCAAATCAAGATAACAGCCTTGATCACCGACCCGGTGAGCAACAGGTAAACCGCAACCGGAACCCAGACAATAGCAGTCCCGATCATCGGCACGAGAGAAAAAATTGCGATAGCTGTACCCCATAAAACCGGGTTACTCAGCCCTAACCCGAAGAAAACGAGTCCGCCTGCCACCCCTTGGCAGGCAGCGGTTGCGAAGATGCCGAAGAAAGTGGCGTAAATAACTTCCTTGAGCTTCTCAATCAACATCACCTTGTATTCGGGTGCCAGAGGGACAATCCTCTGGAGCTCCCAGAGGAGTGCCTGCCCGTCGCGAAAGAAGAAGAACATGCTGAAGATCATGATGAAGAAGTTGAACAGGAAGACGCCGATACCGCCGAGAATGGCCGAGTAATGCTCGAGCAGGTAACCGACGGCACGATCGACCACGCGTGAGAAAGTCGCTTGCAGATCGCTGGGGTCCACGCCCAGGTACCGATTGAGGTGCTCCCATATTTCCTGGATTACCGGACTCTGAAGCAGATAGTTCGGTTTGTCAGATTCCTGCCTGTCCAGCTGCGCCCGGAACATGTCGTAGGCGGTGTTCAGCTCATCGAACAACGCCAGGAAAAACAGGAACGACGGGATGATGATCAGGATGGCGATGATCGTGCACATGATCAGGGAGGCGAGCGAGGTTCGCCCCTTCAATCTGACCTTCAGGTGCCGGTAGTTGGGATAAAACAACGAAACCAGAGTCAGGGAGAGGATGATGGCCACCAAAAACGGTTTCAGCATCCTGAAGAAGACGAACAGGATAATTGCGAAAACCAGGCCGAAGAAAATCTGAGAGTGTTTCTTATCAAGGGGCATGGTGCGTGATAGGTTCAGCCAGCTACTTCTGTCTGATAATAGCGGCAGAGGTCAGTGAGCATACAATCCTGGCACCTGGGTTTCGGCGCACGGCAAATTCTCCGGCCGTGATGGATTAGCCGGTGGGCGAACGAGATCCACTCATCGCGGGGGATCT
>DAOTAI010000256.1:0-7350 GCA_035593865.1 Acidobacteriota bacterium | reverse complement strand
CGAATCCTGGAGATTCTGAACGCTCATCGCTGCATCTCCAAAGGTCTCGGAGACACCTTGCAGGAACCGCATTTCGAAATTTTCGATGGCACCCAGAAATGCCTCAGTCTTCCGACTCGACAACTCCTCGAGTGGTGGGAAGCAATCAGCGACAGGCTCGAACGGCAGCAGACTGATTCTGCCTGCGTTGAGGAGCAGGCCGTCAATCACCACCGACAAGCCAGGAGCTATCACCTGACCTTCGAGCCGCGGCAGACTCCGGCGCTGCTTCTCGAAAGAAAAGACAAGCCGAAAGTTGCGATCATTCGCGAAGAAGGAAGCAACGGGGACCGCGAGATGACGTCGGCATTCTATGCCGCTGGATTTGAACCGTGGGATGTTACGATGACCGATCTCCTGAATCGGGAAACGAGCCTGGAACACTTTCGGGGCTTGACTTTCGTCGGCGGCTTTTCTTACGCGGACGTCCTGGGCAGCGCCAAGGGCTGGGCTGGCATAATCCGGTTCAATCCCGAACTGCGCGAGATATTCGACGCTTTCTATCAACGTCCGGACACTTTCTCACTCGGAGTCTGCAATGGTTGCCAGCTGATGGCTTTACTTGGATGGGTTCCGTTTAAAGGGTTGTCCGATATCGAACAGCCGCGTTTCCTGAAGAACCGCTCAGGGCGATTCGAGTGTCGTTGGGTGACCCTTTCCATAGAAAAGAGCCCGGCCATCATGTTGCGAGGAATGGAAGGGTCGCGCCTGGGAATATGGGTGGCTCATGGTGAGGGACGGTTGCACTGTCCAGACCCACGTGTCCTGGCCGAGGCCCGTGCCAAGAGCCTGACGCCGCTCCTCTATGTTGATGAGCAGGCCAGTCCGACTGAAGAATATCCGTTTAATCCAAATGGTTCGCCGTTTGGAATTGCGGGGTTGTGCTCGCCCGACGGGCGACACCTTGCCCTGATGCCCCACCCCGAACGATCCTTCCTGACCTGGCAATGGCCATGGATGCCCGAAAGCTGGAAATCCAGCCTGGAGGCATCCCCCTGGCTGCGCATGTTCCAGAACGCTCGGGAGTGGTGCGACGGGTACTAAAACCCGGTCAGTCTGTAGGCCCAAGCCCCGACGATGCCTCCCGCAATCGGGGCAAGGACAGGCACCCATGCATATCCCCAGTCGGAGTCACGCTTCGGACCCCTGATCGGGAGCAGCGTGTGAGCCAGGCGGGGAGCAAGGTCCCGAGCCGGATTGATGGCGTACCCGGTCGGTCCTCCCAGCGACAGCCCGATTGCCCACACCAGGATTCCAACCAGCAGAGGCTGGATGCCCTGGCTATAGACCTGCGACAAGTCGAGGTTGCTGATGTTCTTCAGAGACTGGGCGTGATCGGCAATGGCAAGAATGCCAAAAACCAATACAAAGGTGCCTATGAATTCCGTCACCATGTTGACAGCCGGCCGGCGAACCGCGGGGATCGTGCAGAAAACGGCCAGCTTCTGGTCGGGATCAGAAGTCTCCTCCCAATGCGGGAAATAGGCCAGCCAGACCAGCAACGCCCCTACGAAGGCACCCGCAAGCTGGGCAGCAACGTATCCGGGCACCTGCTCCCACGGGAAGGCGCCGACTGACGCTACGGCAATGGTAAAAGCAGGATTGATGTGGCCACCGCTTATGCGGCCAATCGAGTAAATTGCCAGTAGAACGCCAAATGCCCATCCTGTCGTAATAACGATCCAACCGGCGTTTTGAGCCTTTGATTTGTTGAGAAGAACGCCGGCGACGACTCCGTCGCCAAGCAGTATCAGAAGAGCGGTTCCAATAAACTCGGCCAGATACTCGGGCATGCTTCCCCCCCAATGTGGCATCGAATCACGCTCGATCATGACAGTTCCGGTATCGAAAAAGCAAGAGGCACTCAATCCGGGCATTCCGGGCACCGGCCCCTTTTCCGATGACAGCGGTTTGGTGTAGGCTCATCCGGACCTTTAGGAGGGAGAGAAAAAATGTCGACGAATTACGGTTCAGTACCCGGTCAGACGCAGAAAAAGAAAACCCCGTGGTGGGTGTGGGGACTCGTGGGTTGCGGGGGACTCGTGGTCATTGTAGTCGTGGTCCTTGTCGCCGGAGGCGCCTATCTCTGGACTAAAGTCCCGAAAACCGAAATGGGGATGGTGGCGAAGATCATCGAGATGGCCAATCCCGACGTTGAAGTTGTTAACCTTGACGAAGAACGCGGAATAGTGACCCTGAAAAACAAGAAAACTGGCGAGCAGGTCACTGTTAACCTAGAGGATGCTAAATCGGGCAAGATTGTCTTCAGCGATGGTAAAGAGTCTGTAACTATCGGCGGCGAGGAAGGGGTAATCAAGCTCGAAGGAGAGAAAGGAAGCACGGTCTACGGACAAGCACCAGAAGATCTGCCCTCCTGGCTGCCTTCCTATCCGGGCGCACAAGTGCAACCGGGCGGAGTCTCAACCGACCGGGCGGGGCTTCGAGGAGGAGTCTTTACCTTCACGACCTCCGATTCCGTTTCTCAGGTGCTGGCCTTCTATAAGGAACAACTGGGACAACAGGGCCTGCATCCTCGTGATGAAAGCCAGGAATCGATCAGTGAAGACTTCGGGGCTCTGACCGTACGGTCTGACGATGAAAGAAAGAGCGTAACCATTACCGCTTCGCGCTCCGGGGACAAGACAACCGTCGGAGTGTCTTTCGAAGAGAAGCGAGCGATTCTCGGGTAAAGGCGGGATCAGGCTCCGCAGGATTCAGGTTGCGGCTGTGCACAAGAACGCTGCGTGGACCAGCTTGGCACGCCGGAGGCGTCCGGCGAGTTGCCGGAAATTTGCATTCTTCCCAATCTCCACGGCACGCCGGAGGCCGGAGGCGTGCTCCCCCCACTCTAAGAGTGGGAGGAAAACCCTCGCACCCTTACCAGGGCGCGAAACTGCTTCCCCCCGGCTACTCTCCTCGCACGCCTCCGGCGTGCCGCATGGCTCAGCATGACAATCTCGGAGCACCAGTAACGTGTTCTCAAGCTTTACAGGATTGCGTATTTTCGCCAAAGTCCGGTTCTTGTCCCGATAGGGACAAGGCAAGATAGCCCAGGGTACCGTTTTTCAGGTACCCTGGGGCATTCGATTTGGTTTCAACCGGTTCCCTGAAGGGGAACAGCAAGGGGTACAACCTCGGGGATTTGTCCTCCTCCCAAGCTTGCAAAACGGAATGTCTCATTGTATCAATGACCTGCTCACACCCTCGGATGACCTGCCCCGAGCGCACCGCTCGGACCCGATGCTTTCAGGGTTGATTACGCGTTTTGAGTCGCACTCAAAATAGACCGCAAAACGCGCGGCCAACCCCTGAGGATTGGCAAGAATGTGGATTTTCGCCAATGTCTAGTGTTGATTCGGTTTGCAGTTCTATCCAGCGGCGCTACAAACCCCGATCTCCCTGCCGGCATGAATCCGATTACCGAATCTTGATTCGATCGAGCAACTTCCGGGGGTCCTCCGCCCGCCTTGAAGCCTGTTCCTCTCCCCCTTCTCGCGGGTTAGCCGTTACCGGAACAGCGGGAAGTGGCGCCGTGCTCGGGATACCCTCCTTTTCCGGTCCGGAACCAAAATTCTTATCCAGAGACCGTCTTTGCCTTCTCTCCTCTATCTTCGGGTCAGGAACGACGGCGATGTCTATCAGTTCAACTTTCTCAGCTCCATTCAAGCTCTTCAGATATTCGAAAGCTTCTCGCAAGTTCGCGTTCTCGGGCGCTACGTCGACTTGAATAGTCAATCTGATTAACTTCCCAATTGTCATAACCTAGAAGATCACAACAAAACGGGAAGGTTTCATTGTGACGACTTCCCAATTGCTATGAAGGGGCACTGTTTTTGAACTTCGCCCTTCTTCGGCGACCTCATCTTGCGGTATTCTCTCCGGGACCGCTGGTCACGGGGCAGACATCGAGAGTCCTTATCGGGACGCGCGGCTCCGGACCTTCGGGCCGAAAGGATACTTATCGTGGACAGAGAGAAACGACGTTTTATAACCGACATCGATAGCCTGAAAAGCCTGCGAAGGCCTCCTGAGGGAAGGCATCCGGGACCGCCGGAAAGTACCAACCAGGAGGTCCAATACATTAAGAAGCTGATCGACGATCAGACCCCGGTCACGGTGAGACTTAATGATAACCAGGAAGTGCAGGGCGTTATTGAGTACTATGATCGATCCTTCATCCGCCTGACCCGCGAGGGAGCGCCGAACCTTTTTATTTTCAAAGACAAGATCAAATATCTGTACGAGACTCCCGCCCAGAATAGGCAAAATAAGAAGGATCCTGCGTCCACCGATCAGGATGGGCACTGATCGAGCGCCTTGTTAATGATCACCTGCGCTTCCTCCTGGATTTGCCGAAGATGGGAAAGGCCTCTAAAACTCTCCGCGTAGACCTTATAGACATCTTCAGTACCTGAAGGTCTGGCGGCAAACCAGCCGTTGGGCGTAACCACTTTTATGCCGCCGATGGCAGCGCCGTTTCCCGGCGCTGATGTGAGTTTCGCCAGGATCGTCTCGCCCGCGAGCTGCTCAACATCAATCCTTTCCGGCGTCAGATTGGCAAAGGCCGATTTCTTTTCGGGAGAGATGGGAGCATCGATGCGCTCATAGACCGGCTCACCGAACAGGCGTGTTAACTCACGATACTGTTCGGCCGGGTCCTTGCCGGTATTGGCAATTATTTCCGCGGCGAGCAGATCCATGATGAAACCATCCTTGTCGGTGGTCCACACCGTGCCATCCATGCGCAAGAAAGACGCCCCGGCGCTTTCCTCGCCTCCAAACCCGAGTCGCCCTATAATCAAACCTTCGACAAACCATTTGAATCCGACCGGCACTTCGTGCAGGGTTCTATTCAAATGCTGTGCGACACGGTCGATCATGCTGCTGCTGACCAGGGTCTTACCTACTGCCGCCTGCTCGTCCCAGTTGCGCCGACGCTTGAAAAGGTACCAGACCGCGACCGCGAGGTAATGATTCGGATTCATCAGTCCAGCGCTGCGAGTAACGATTCCATGGCGATCAAAATCCGAATCGTTCGCAAAGGCGATGTCAAAGCGGTCCTTCAAATCGATCAGCCCGGCCATCGCGTACGGAGAGGAACAGTCCATGCGGATTCGACCGTCCCGGTCAACTCGCATGAACGAAAAAGCCGGATCGATGAGCGGATTGACAACCGTGAGATTCAAGCCGTATTGCTCTCGAATAGGCTCCCAGAATCTCACACCGGCCCCGCCCATCGGATCAACTCCGAGCCTCAGGCCGGAGGAGGCGATCGCTTCCATGTCAACGACCGAACCCAAATCCGACACATAGGGACTCACGTAGTCATATTCGTGAATGAAACCGCTTTTCAGCGCGCGCTCGTAAGGAATCCTTCGAACTTCCCGGTTCCCGCCGGCCAGCAACCCGTTGGCTTTTTGCTGGATCGCGGACGTCACTTCGGTGTCGGCCGGGCCCCCTTCTGGGGGGTTGTATTTAAAGCCTCCGTCTTCAGGCGGATTGTGTGAGGGAGTTATAACAATACCATCGGACAGCCCGGATCGCCGACCGCGGTTGTACGTCAGAATCGCGTGCGAGATAACGGGGGTCGGCGTGTAAGATCCGCCCGCGGCAATCAGCGTTTCCACACCGTTCGCTGCCAGAACCTCTATGGCAGTCGAATGCGCCGGTTCCGAGAGGGCATGGGTGTCCATCCCGAGGTACAGCGGACCATCGATGCCTCGAGACTTTCGGTAGTCGCAAATGGCCTGAGTGATTGCCAGGATGTGGTCTTCATTGAAGCTGTTCTTGAGTGACGATCCACGGTGACCGGATGTCCCGAAACTGACTCGATGAGCGGGAACGTTCGCGTCTGGTTTCAGCGTGTAGTAAGCAGCGACCAGCCGTGGGATGTTCGCGAGTATGGACGGCGGCGCCGGTTTGCCTGCAAGCGGATGAACATTCATGGTCTCCCTCGCTCCTGATTACCTAAGTAGTATAAGTCAAGGCTGTGCAACCTCAACGCGTGAGGAACCTACGTAAGGAACCTTGAAGGATCGAGTCTTGGAAAAGAATAATCAATCAGCGAACCCAATCTGGGATAAGATGGTTTGCTGATTTCGTCAGAAGGGATAAGCAAAGAGAACTATGTTGCGGGTTGGCTTTGTCGGTTGGCGAGGAATGGTGGGATCGGTTCTGCTCGAACGGATGCGAGCCGAGAATGATTTCCATGGTTTCGAACCGCTGTTCTTCTCCACCTCTCAGGTTGGTGGTCAGGGACCGGATCTCGGGTTCGATATCCCGCCGCTGGCCGATGCTTTCAACGAATCCATCCTGTCATGCATGGATATCATCGTGACATGTCAGGGAGGCGATTACACTTCTAAGGTTCACGACTCTCTCCGATCATCAGGGTGGAAGGGTTACTGGATCGATGCGGCTTCGACCCTGCGGATGCGGGACGACAGTATCATCGTCCTCGACCCGGTTAACCGTCCTGTGATCGACCAGGGCCTTTCCCGGGGCATTAAGACGTATGTCGGTGGGAACTGCACCGTAAGCCTCATGATGATGGCCTTTGCCGGCCTTTTCAAGGCAGGCGCGGTCGAGTGGGTGTCTTGCATGACCTACCAGGCGGCATCCGGGGCCGGCGCTAAAAACATGATTGAGCTGGCCAGCCAGATGAGCGCCCTTAGCCAGGCGGCTCAGCCGCTTCTCAGAAATCCGGCGGTCAGTGCTTTGGAGCTTGATACCGCCATCACTCGCAAGCTTCGGGACAATTCCCTTCCCGTCGACAACTTCGGTGTCCCGCTTGCTGCCAGCCTTATTCCCTGGATCGATAAACCGATGGACAACGGACAGACGCGGGAGGAATGGAAGGGATACGCGGAGGCTAACAAGATCCTCCAGTCTGATCCGCCCATTCCAGTTGATGGGATCTGCGTCCGCGTCGGCGCCATGAGGTGCCACAGCCAGGGAGTGACAATTAAGCTTCGACATGACCTGCCGCTGGATGATGTCGCCGGGATGATCAGCCAGGCTCACCCATGGGTCAAACTGATACCCAATACCCGCGAGGCAACTCTTAGCGAGCTGACTCCGGCTGCGATCTCCGGCACGCTGACCGTGGCCGTGGGACGGTTGCGCAAAATGAACCTCGGTCCTGAGTATTGCACAGCATTTACCGTGGGTGATCAGTTGCTCTGGGGCGCTGCCGAACCGGTGCGCCGTATGCTGCGGATCATCCTGGAGGCAAAAAGCTGACCCGACTCGTGTGGGCGGCAGGTTGAGGCGAGGCTGGTGGTTGAGTGATTCGCCGTCTTTTGGCGAATC
>DAOTAI010000255.1:0-7368 GCA_035593865.1 Acidobacteriota bacterium | reverse complement strand
GAACACCATGTTGACTTCTGTGACGGAACGGACCGCCGAAATCGGCTTGCGGAAGGCGTTAGGCGCGACTCGCCGGCGAGTACTGCTCGAGATCATGGTTGAGGGCATAGTCCTGGCGCTCATCAGCGGGATTTGCGGTCTCGTGCTCGTCGCCCTTTTGGCGTCTGTAGTCAATAACATGCCGATGCCGGCCTTTTTCACGGGCCTGCCGGTCGAGTTCGATACCGTTCAATATGTCACGCTCCTGCTTGGCGCCATAGCCGTCTTGTCGGCGCTTCCCCCAGCTTGGCGGGCTGCACGGATGACGCCGGTTGAAGCCCTTCGGTTTGAGAAATAAGCCTATGGTCTGGAAAGCCGTATTTGAGAATGCGCTGGCCGCTCTGAATTTTTACAGGCGGAGATCGATCGTGACCCTGGTCAGCCTCGCCTGGGCGGTCGCCTCGTTTCTGATCCTGATGAGTTACGGCGACGGTTTTCATAAAGCCATGTCACTGGCTTTTCGCGCGGTCGGGCAAGAACTGGTTCTGATGGATAATGGGCAAACCAGTCTTCAGGTTGGAGGCATGCGGTCCGGGAGGACAATCAGGTTGGAAGACAAAGATGCGGACGTTATCCGGGAAAACGTTCCACTCGTGGCCGCCATCTCGCCCGAATTGATGAACAACGCCTCGATCGTCAGGGGAAACCGGGAGAAGCAATACATGGTCCGCGCGGTGGCCCCGGAATACCAGCGCATTCGGAATATGCAACTGGATGCCGGCCGCTGGCTCAACGCTGATGATGATCGCCATCAGCGAAGGGTGGCCGTGATTGGTGCGACCGTTTACCGTGAGCTGTTCAAGGGCCGGCCGTTTCTGGAACAAGAGATTACCGTGAATGGCGTGCCTTTTACAGTCGTCGGGCGGCTGGTCACCAAGGTTCAGATCGCCAACTACAATCGCCCGGACAACGAGTGCATCTTTATCCCTTATCAGACCGGGTCCATATTTTGGCAGACTCGTTATCCCAACGTTATTGTCTGGACTCCGGTCGCGCCTCATGTCACTGAAAGGGCGATCAGGCAGGTGCGCGAGACGCTGGCGGGAATTCATCGTTTTTCACCTGCCGATGAGAAGGCCGTTTTTATCCTGGCTTTCAGTCAGTTTGCCAGCATCGTGGACGGGATGGCGGTCGCGCTAAAGGTTCTGCTGGCTTTTATCGGCACTGTGACCTTGGCGATAGGCGGAGTCGGTTTGGCGAACATGATGTATACCTCCGTGCTCGAGCGCACAACCGAGATCGGCGTGCAGAAGGCTTTGGGCGCGCGGCGCAGAACGGTCCTGTTTCAGTTTCTGTCCGAGGCCGTCGTGATAGTGATCCTCGGGGCGGTTATTGGGGTAACCCTGGGTGTGGCTGTGGCCTCCGCCGTAGGATCACTCCCTTTCCTGGGCGGAATTATGGGGGAGGAAATCCCGGACGAGTACGGCCGTATTCACTTTGAGGTCAAGACTTCCGCCGTCCTGATTTCCGTCGGGGTTCTCTTTCTCGTGGGCCTGATCGCCGGAATGCTCCCCGCTTTGCGCGCCTCGAGACTGGATCCGATCAAGGCGCTACATTACGAGTGAGAATGCGTGGAAAAATCGCGCCGATGTAGAAGGGTGGGTTTCGAATCCGCACCGCGCTTTTCGGGGCGGATTGAAACCCACTTATCGCCTGAATTATTCGCTCGTTTACTGCTTATCAAGACGGCTCGCGCACTCGTGAGGTGAGTCATACCGGGCTCGGGCTGGACTCCCTCCGCTTCCCGTCACTTCGCAGCGCGTTTTGTCGAGCTCCCAAGACTGCTGGCCTCGTATTGCTTCAGGTAGTCAAGGAACTTTCGGGCGGTCTTGTCCAGATTTTCGATCGAGCCGCCGCCGTCAAGAACCTCACACATTTCGTAGGCGATGTACCCCTGATATCCGATCTCCCGGAGAGCGTCGAAAAACGCTTTGTAGTCTATGATTCCTTCCCCGACCGGCACTGCCCGCAGGACATCTTCCTGCCGCAGGTAGTTGGTCAAATTGTTCTCATACTTGAAGCGAGGAAGCCGAACGTAATCGGCGACTATGGTGTGCACGATGTACGGTTTCATTTTGATAACCGACTCGCGGATTTCCTCGCGCGTCAGTTTCTGCAGAGTCGGTGCCCAGGCGTCCCATCCGGCCTTGACGTTAGGCAGGTTGACTTCCTTGAGCAGCCAGTGCATGGCATCGTGATGAAGCCCGATGTCATGGTGGTTCTGCACGACCAGGGTTACTCCGTACTCGGCGGCTTTCTTTCCAGCCGCCTTCAGTCCCTCGACAACAATCGCGTACTGGCGGTCGAACGGCACGTCCGGGCGTTCGTATCCGGTGAAGACCCGGACCATATTGCATCCAAGATCGCGGGCCAGCTTGGCTACTTCACCGAGATAGGTTGCCTGGATCTCGGCGTGAGGAATGCCGGGCTTGTCGACGCCGGCAGTGAAATCAGTGTAGCCGGCCAAGGCAACCAGCGTAAGGCCTAGTTCATCGAGGCGCGCCTTAAGGCGTTTGCGGGCGGCATCGTCATAATCGAGCGGGGAAAGATGCGGCCGCTTGGCAACCAGCATGACTGCGTCAAACCCCAGTTCTTTTGCTTTCACGAGGAATTCATCGACGGAAAGGAGCGCTTGTCCCCTCCAGACCCCGGCATAGCTGACGGAATGCAGGCACGGCTTAACCCGGAAATCCTTCGGATCTCCGGTGGGCACGGGCTGAGCCGTCAGCACCGGAAGACCAACAATCAGGATCACGATAAGAGCGATAAACTTGCTTGCCTTCATAGCCCCAAGATTACCAGCAACCTGATAGGCTCGCAATCGGCTTCTGGAAGTGCCCGCTACCTCGATTACGCCTTCTTGAAATACAGTCCCCGATGACGCTCACCTGAGCTCAAACGTGCCGATTCGAGCAGCCATTAAGTGCGTTCACGACATGCCAACAAGGGCTGTTCGGCCGACGTCGACATGCCGGGCAAAGAGGTCCTACATGGCTTCCCAGTAATTGCGGTCGAGGGAACGGTACTGAATTGCTTCTGACACGTGTTCCTCCCGTATCTCGGAGCAGCCGGCCAAGTCCGCGATCGTGCGGGAAACTTTGAGAATCCGATCATACGCCCTGGCTGAAAAGCCAAGCCGTTGGATGGCCGATTCCAGCATTTTCTTAGTGGAATCGTCCAGCACACAGTACTTGCTGATTTCGGCCGGGCGCATCTGGGCATTGCAGAAAATAGTGGTATCACGAAAACGCTGGAGTTGAACGTCACGAGCCTTGCAGACGCGTTGCGCGATGACTTTCGAGGGCTCGCCACGAGCGCCTGCCGTCAATTCCTTGTACTTAACCTCGGGGACATCGATATGAAGATCGATGCGGTCAAGCAGCGGACCGGATATCTTGGCGAGATAACGTTGGATCATCGTAGGAGTGCAGGTACACTCCTTCAGCACGCTGTTCCAGTAGCCGCAAGGGCAGGGATTCATCGCCGCCACCAGTGTGAATTTGGCCGGAAAAGTCAGGGTTCGTGCGGCCCGGCTTATGGTGATTTCCCCGTCTTCTATGGGTTGGCGGAGCACTTCCAGGACATGACGCTGGAACTCCGTCAGTTCGTCCAAAAACAGAACGCCGTTGTGCGCCAGCGAGACCTCGCCAGGTCTCGGATTAGTGCTGCCGCCGACAAGTCCTGCACTGCTGATCGTGTGGTGAGGGGCACGAAACGGGCGATGGATCAGAAACTGCCGATCCCCCCGCAGCAGGCCGCAAACCGAATGTATGGCCGTCGTTTCAAGAGCCTCGGCGAAGTGCATTGGGGGCAGGATGCTCGGGATCCGCTTGGCCAACATCGTCTTGCCTGCACCCGGTGGCCCTATCATGAGGATGTTGTGACCGCCGGCGCAGGCGACCTCCAAGGCTCTCTTGGCGTTAAGCTGACCTTTCACATCGCTGAAGTCCGGCAGGCAGTCGCTTTGCCGTTTCAGCAGTTCCTCGCGTTCGACCTTGACGGGCGTGTATTCGGAGGCCCCTCCGTTCAGAAGATGCAGCACTTGGGGCAGGGCATAGGCCGCATAGACATCCACACCACGAACCACTGCCGCTTCACAGGCATTGTCAGCGGGCAGCAGCAGCTTGCGGAACTTGTTCTTTTCGGCGCTCAACGCCACTGGCAACACACCTCGAATCGGACGCACCCGCCCGTCCAATGATAGTTCCCCAAGGATCAGCCATTCTTGCAGCTGTTCCGGTCGGATGGCACCGGTCAGGCCAAGGATGGCCAGCGCGATGGGCAGGTCGTAACAACTTCCTTCCTTTTTGAAATCCGCCGGGGCGAGGTTAACCACAATGCAGCCGACGCGCGGAAACTCATACCCGCAGTTTCGAATAGCAGCTCGGACCCGCTCGCCGCTTTCTTTAATGGCGGCATCCGGCAACCCGACGACATGGTAACCCTTGTCTTTGCGCAGAGACAGATCTACCTCGATGTCGATCATCTGCGCCTGTATCCCCAGAACCGACGCGCTGTGCACCTTCAGAAGCATGCCTTCCTCCCCTTCGTTCACACTTCTGCCTACTAGCTATAAACGCTCGAGTTGGAAAATCTACGAACCAAAATGAAGGGGAATCAGGGAAATTCGGTCTACATTCAATCATTTGAACCAAAGAAGTGTCCGGGACAGCCGATACTCCGACATCAGTGGGCGGTCAGCTCTGAGATTCGCAAATTGTCAACTGGTCGTAAATGCCGACGAGCCCGACTTGAGATGTGGTCGTTAACTTTAACCCACCATTCTATTGCCCCGCCTGCAACATTCTGCCGTGCGGCTGGCCCGTGCCCCGGCAACAACGACCTACAGATACCTGGAGGGAGTTCTGGGAGGAATTCCGCACACGAGTAGCAGAACCAACCGATCGCGCGTCGGCCTGATCTCTGTAAAGCCTAGTGTTTCAAAAGGAAAGTCAGGACAAGCAAAAAACTTGCCTTGCACTCTCGAAACTTAATTCTCCATAGTCATCGCAGACTCTTGGCCGCCGGATTTTAACGAGCAAGGTGCAGGTAGATCCATGTGGGGACACCTCCGATACAGTTCGGCGATAGGCACCCTAGCTAGGCGTCCAATTCAAGAAGTTTGTGGTGGGTATTGGACGCGAACCAGCGAGCCTGTTTCTAGAAAGGGGGTTACTTCCCCTGCCTTTACGTTTCTTGGCCTGAGTATCAAGGTGCAAGGGGAACTCAGAATTTGCCGATAGCATAGTTAAGTCGGATAAGCCCAACAAAGGGGGGAAGCTCATGCGAAGAGAACTATGTTGCGGCTCATATCGGGCCGTACAGGCGCGTGGAAAAGTCACAGTTTTCGCTACGGGTGTTCATGAGACTCTTGGTTAAAGACTTACTTTGAACCGTACAAAATGCCGAACGCATTCGCGCTCGTTCATGAGCGGCCAAGCGTGGCCGGCACGGCTATCACCCCGTTTAGTGTAGAGATTGTGTACAGAGCTGGTGATCAAGTGGACACGGTTTTGATCTGGGACAGCAAAGGAAAGCACAGCGTGAAGGTCGAGCAGGTTTCAGAGGATCAACTTCTGCTCTGCCGCGGAGGGGGAGATCTACCGGGTCCATTTACAGAAAAGCCGGATGGCGAGGTTGATGCTCGTGAGTTAATAGTGAGAGAAGCGGAGGGCATCGGGTTTTCGACTTCCTTCTCGGTAGAAGAAGCCCTTCAGAACGCTCTGGCAGATGCAGCAAATAAGTTGGGGACTCCACCAAATCCAGATAGTCTGTTAACGGCAGAGGTGGTGTCGATCCGAACCCAAATGGGGGGCATCGCGGGTCTTCGCCAACTTTCCGTTCACGTTATCGCAAGCTTGGTTGTGTGAACGAGACGGTAGGTAACAGACGGCCGTTCTTCCATTTGGGGGTTAAGACCCGCCATAGCGAAAGCCAGAAAGTACTCGGGAGCGGCTTGGTCAGCATCGTTTTACCTGACCCGCTGGCCCAATCATGAAGATGTTGTGACCGCCGGCGCAGGCCACCTCCAACGCACTCTCGGCATTGAGCTGGCCTTTGGCATCGCTGAAGCCAGGCCAGGGAATGCTCAGCTGTTTCTGAAGTTCTATCGCGCATCCCGACGCAGCCTGGCAGAGCTCCGTTACTACTATTGGAACGCCAGAGTCTTGGCGAGATCGTCGAGAGCCAGGTGTTGGCGCGCTGCGGCGAGGCAAGAGACGAAAGCTATCTCGAGAACTGTCAGTCCGGCGACAACATAAGCGTCGACAGCCAGAGAGGCCGGCATGGGAGTGAATCTCGCCGTAGAGGGTGCGACGGGAGTGAGTTCCCGCAGGAAGGGCGGCGAAGTGTATCCGGCGATCGTCGCCATTCCGAGACCGGCAAGGACAACCAGGGCAGAATTCGTGACAAAAAGACAATTGTCCGAATAACGATCCCAAATATGGAAGCAGCGACCGGGTGATCTCTTCCACGTCCGGCCAATTCGATCCGTGGACAGGCACGGCAGGGGTTCGAGAGAAATCTGGCGAACTGGCCCTACGTTCAATCGTTTGAATCAAACTGCTAGACTGGTTATAGATTAGTTAGACTGAACGTTTTGTTTGACGGCTCTGTTTCGTTTTTCTCTTAGGCCAGCGTGGCGGTAGTTTGCCCGCCCGGAGGTGTCCATTTGAACTGGAAGAACCGCAAAAGCCTGCTTTGGTTGGCTGCTGCTGGCTCGGCATTTTGCGCCTACCAACTGGCGCGCCGCACGGGCGCGCTCAATTCCCTCGATTTGAAGAACAAGGTTGTCTTGATCACGGGCGGATCGCGTGGCTTGGGCTTTCTGCTGGCGCGGGAGTTTGCGCGTTCAGGCGCTCGAGTCGCTTTTTGCGCGCGCAGTGCCGAGGAGTTGCGCACGGCACAACAGGAGTTGGAGAGGACCGGTCGCGAGGTTTACCCGATTCGATGCGATGTCTCGGATCGCGAACAGGTCGACAGGATGGTCCAAGATGTGACGCAGTATTACGGGCCTATTGACATCCTGATCAACAACGCCGGAATCATGGAGGTCGCGCCTATCCAGACAATGGATCTCGAGAATTTTGAGCGAGCCATGAAGGTCATGTTTTGGGGCCCTCTCTATGCCATTAACGCGGTTCTCCCTTCTATGCTGGCCCGCAGAAGCGGTACCATAGTGAACATTACTTCAATAGGCGGGAAACTCAGTTTTCCCCATCTTCTCCCTTATTCCTCGGCGAAATTCGCCTTGATGGGACTCTCCGAGGGACTCCACGCGGAAGTCAGGAACCAGGGAGTCAGGGTCGTCACGGTGGTTCCGGGGTTCAT
>DAOTAI010000254.1:0-7403 GCA_035593865.1 Acidobacteriota bacterium | reverse complement strand
AACCTATCCGTGTCATCCGTGTGATCCATGTTATCCGTGGGAGAGAAGCCCACGGATAACACGGATAACACGGATCACACGGATTTGTTTTTGGCTCTTGATTTGAGGTTCCGCAACAAAGTCGGGCCAACGAGTTTTCTGCAATTGGCTCTGAATGAGGGGAACCGGGGAATGTCTTGTCGCCAGTCCGGTCAACCCTGCCGGTGAGATCCGGGCAGGATTAACCGGACTGGTCAGACGGTTACTGCCGCGGCGTTTCCTCGTACGGCATGCTTGCCATATATTCGTACAGCCGCCGCCGCTTTTCGACATCCTGCTGGGCGAGTTCCACAAGCCGCTTGGCTTCTTCCGGCTTACTCTTCGTCAGCATCTTGAATCGTGTTTCACGGTAGTAGTAATCCTGGACGGGGATCTTGGGTGACCGTGAATCGAGCTGCAAGGGGATCTTGCCCTGGTTAGCGAGCTCAGGGTTGTAGCGATAGAGCAGCCAATGGCCGGAATCGACCGCCGCTTTTTGTTCCTGGAGCCCGGTTTCCATATCGATCCCGTGAGCGATGCAGTGAGCGTAAGCAATAATCAGGGAAGGCCCGTCATACGCCTCGGCTTCAAGGAAGGCTCGCAAAGTGTGCTCGTCCTTCGCGCCGAAGGCAACGCTGGCCACGTAAACATTCCCGTAGCTCATGGCGATCAAACCAAGGTCTTTCTTCCCGGCCGGCTTACCGCCCCAGGCAAACTTCGCGACTGCCCCGCGCGGCGTTGACTTCGACGCCTGCCCGCCGGTATTTGAATAAACCTCGGTGTCGAGCACCAGGAGATTGACGTCCCTGCCGGAAGCAATCACGTGGTCGAGACCTCCGAAGCCGATATCATAGGCCCAGCCATCGCCTCCGATGATCCAGACACTCTTTTTGACCAACATGTCGGCTATGGCGAGGAGTTGCTTGGCCTCTGCGGAATTAATACCAGCCAGTTTCTGCTTAAGTATCGCGACCCTCTCCCGCTGCGCGTAAATATCGGCTTCATCCTTCTGAACGGCGTTCAGAATCTGTTCGACAAGTTCACCGCCGAGGACAGATTCGAACTTCTTGACCAGCTGTCGTGCCAGCTCGGCCTGCGTGTCAATAGAAAGGCGGAAGCCGAGACCGAATTCCGCAGCGTCTTCAAACAGCGAGTTGTTCCAGGTTGGACCGCGTCCCTCGGCATTGAAAGAATAAGGCGTAGTCGGCAGGTTGCCGCCGTATATCGAGGAGCAACCTGTGGCATTGGCGCACACCGCACGGTCGCCAAACAACTGGGTCATCAGCTTGAGGTACGGTGTCTCGCCGCAACCGGCGCAGGCGCCGGAGAACTCGAACAGCGGTTGCAGCATCTGGGCCTGGCGAACGAGATTGGTACGGATCTTAAGCCGGTCCACCTCAGGGATCTGCTTGAAGAAATCCCAGTTCTTGCTCTCAGGCTCGCGCAACGGCAACTGCGGCGCCATGTTCAAAGCTTTGAAGGTGGTATCGGTCTTGCTCCTGGCGGGGCACACATCAACACAGATGCGGCACCCCGTGCAGTCCTCCGGCGCCACCTGGATCGTATACTTCTGACCCGCGAATTCCTTGTCTTTCGCGCCCATTGACTTAAAGGTGGGAGGCGCGTTCTCGAGCAACTGCGGCTCATACACTTTGATGCGGATGGCAGCATGCGGGCAGACCATCGCGCATTTTCCGCACTGGATGCAAAGATCCGGCTCCCAAACCGGGATTTCCTGGGCAATATTGCGCCGTTCCCACTGAGTAGTCCCGGTTGGGTAAGTGCCGTCTACCGGGAAGGCGCTTACCGGAAGCTCGTCGCCGCGGCCGGCAATGATCATCGAGGTTACTTTCTGCACGAATTCTGGAGCTTCCTCGGGCACCGGCCTCCGCATAGTGATCTGGCTGGTCACCTGGTTGGGATACTTCACCTCGTGCAGGTTGGCAATCGCCTGATCCACGGCGTTGAAGTTCATCTTAACAACTTCCTCGCCGCGTTTTCCGTACGAGTGCACGATCGATTCTTTGATCTTTGCGATCGCCTCTTCCCTGGGCAACACACCGGAAATAGCGAAGAAGCAAGTTTGCATGATGGTGTTGATGCGGACACCCATGTTTGTCTTTCGAGCCACCTCGTAGGCATCAATCACGTAAAACTTAGCCTTCTTCTTCAGAATCTGCTCCTGGGCGGAACGCGGGATCTTGTCCCATACTTCATCGGGACCGAAAGGAGCATTCAGCAGGAAGGTGCCGCCTTCGACGAGTTTACTCAAGACGTCGTACTTCTCCATGAAGACGAACTGGTGACAGGCAACGAAGTTTGCCTTGTCTATCAGGTAAGAAGACCGGATCGGCCGCGGCCCGAAACGCAGGTGCGAAACCGTGAGCGTTCCCGCCTTCCGGGAGTCGTAGACGAAGTACCCCTGACCGTAGTTCGGCGTTCCCTCGGCAATGATCTTGATCGAGTTTTTGTTGGCGCTGACCGTTCCGTCTGAGCCGAGTCCGAAGAAGACTGCCCGGACGACGTCATCCGGTTCAGTGGAAAATTCCGGATCGTAGTCGATGCTCGTATGGGTCACGTCGTCAACAATGCCAACAGTGAAGTGCGTTTTGGGCTGTGGCTTCGCCATTTCATCGAAAATGCCCTTCACCATGGCCGCAGTGAATTCCTTGGAAGAAAGCCCATAGCGCCCGCCAATGACCTTCGGGCGAGGTCCGGCGCCATTTGCCTCGAAGAAAGCATTGACGACATCGAGATACAGGGGATCACCGGCGCTGCCCGGTTCCTTCGTCCGTTCCATGGCGGCTACGACCTTGACGGTCTTGGGCAAGGCGTCAACGAAGTGCTGGATGGAGAAGGGCCGATAGAGTCGGACTTTCAGTACTCCGACCTTCTCGCCGCGCGCCATCAGGTACTCGACGGTCTCGTGCGCGACTTCCGCACCAGAGCCCATGATCACGATGACACGCTCCGCATCAGGAGCGCCGACATAGTCAAACAGGTGGTATTGACGACCGGTCAGACTCGCGAACTTGTCCATCGTCTTCTGAACGATGCCGGGGCACGCCAGATAAAAGGGATTGGCCGCCTCACGACTCTGGAAGAAGACGTCAGGGTTCTGAGCCGTTCCACGTATTACCGGACGATCAGGAGACATGGCCCTGGCGCGGTGAGCGAGGATCAGTTCATCCGGCAACATCTGCCTCATCACCTCGTCATCCAACAGCTCGATCTTCGAGATTTCGTGAGATGTTCGGAATCCGTCAAAGAAATGAAGGAACGGAACCCGGGACTCAAGAGTGGCCGCCTGCGCGATCAGGGCGTTGTCCATTACTTCTTGCACCGACCCTGAAGCCAACTGGGCCCAGCCAGTCGACCTGACCGACATCACGTCGCTGTGATCGCCGAAAATCGACAGGCAGTGAGTAGCAACCGTTCGCGCCGCTATGTGAAACACCGTGGGCGTGAGCTCACCCGCGATCTTGTACATGTTCGGGATCATCAGGAGAAGGCCTTGAGAGGCGGTAAAGGTGGTAGTCAGGGCGCCTGTCTGCAGCGCGCCGTGAACCGCACCGGCCGCTCCCGCTTCGCTTTGCATTTCCTGCACCAGCGGGACTATCCCCCAGAGGTTCTTTTCTCCCTTTGCCGATTTTTCGTCGGCGTGCTCGCCCATATTCGAAGAAGGTGTGATCGGATAAATCGCGATCACCTCGTTGGTCTTGTGTGCAACGATACCTACAGCCTCGTTGCCGTCAATCGTGACTTGTTTTCTACTCATACCGTTCCCCATTAGAGATTTGTTTCAAGCCCGCAACCACCGCTTGCTTGACAGGAATTACCACGACCAACCCGGGCTGCTGTTGGCAGGCTGACTATTATGCCTCAGGAATCGCCTCAACGATAGCTTGAACTACAGGCGATTCGAGGTGAGTGAGTGCAAATGATGTGCCTGAGGTAAAACGTGCATTTCTTGTGGATTAGCGGACCTGGGCTGGAGAGTAAGGGTGGGGCACGACCCACCTATGGGGTCATATCGCGCAAAGCGTCGGCGCGCGGAAGGGCTTCGCGACGAGTTTCCGGACAGAATTAATCAGAGTCCGAGGCGAGGGTACGAATACCGGTCAAGCCCAAAGCAGGAAGCGGGCCGGGAGAGCACGGCGGTTGAGTGGCGCGCTGTCTTGTAGCGCGCTGTATCGAAACCCTGGTGGTTGAGTGATTCGCGTTTTGTGCGAATCGTACCGAAACCCTTGCTCTGCTGGCCCGCGGTCGAAGGGGAGGCGAAGACGGTTCGAGCGGTTGAGTCGTGGCGCGGGTTTCGGTACAACACGCCCAGAAGGCGGTCGCGTCACTCAACCACCAGGGTTTCGACACAACTCGCCATAAAACGCCGAGTCACTCAACCGCCGCGCCTCGCCTCAACCTATCGCACACAAGTTCGACCCGTCCCGAGACCGAAAGCAAGCATCGGTTCCGGCTTACGCACTCCACGGCAACGCTACCTCCTCGACTGCTCCCCGTTCTGGCGCTTGGCAATGACGATGTCCTGGTCGTCGATGATCGTATACATCGACCGCTGCAACGCCGTGACTGCCTTTTCAAAGTTGATCAGGGCCTGAATTTCGCGCACTCGCGCATCGGCCAGATCGTTCTGATACTGGAGAACTTCAAAGTTCGTAGACAGACCAGCCTCAAAACGCTTGTTCTCACCAGCGAGCTGTTCTTCAGCCAACTGGCGTGATACACGTGCCGCGTCCAGCGCTTTCTTTTGAGTCAACATGCCTTCGTACGCGTTGCGCACATCGACCATGACCATTTGCTGCATGTTCTTCAGCTGGCTGTTCAAACGCCGTTCGTTAATGGCGATCTGAGCAAGGGTCGCGTCGTTGGTTCGATCACGCCACAGAGGCATTTCGACGTCGAGGTAAACCCCGTAATTGACATAATCGAAGCCAAAAACCGAGGGTATGGACTTCCCGAAATTCCCATAAAACGGAGCATCAGGAACCGGGATAAAGTCTCCGGACGGGGTTTCCGGAATGCCGTCTCCATCCTCGTCGACCAGTGAACGAGTCAACACCCTACCGGCGGTCGAGTTCGAAACCACATTGGCTCGGAGATTAAATTGCGGTCGGCTGGTATTTTTCGCGAACTTGCGATCTACCTCATTCTTTTGCATCTCGAGGCGGATTTGTTCGAGCTCGGGCCTGCGCTCCAGGGCTCGAGCAATAGCCTCGTCCATGGTGATGGTGATCTGTCGCTCCTGCGGCTGGTCAGTAGGCAGAATGTTCAGACTCCAGATGGCGGCATTGGGGTCAGGCGCCAGCATCCGTTTCAGACCGTTCTGCGCTTCGATAATCTGGACTTCGGACCGAATCATTTCTTGTTCCCGGACCGCAACAGCAGCGCGCGACTTGGTGATTTCGATAGGCGCCATTACGCCGATCTCGACTCGCTTCTGGTTGTTCCTGTGCTGAACGATAGCCAGTTCCATCGACTGACGGGCGGTCTCATGGTTTTCAATCGCGAAAACCAGGTCCCAATACTGATTCTGGACCTGCTGCACAATCCTCGAAACCGTATCCTGAAACTCGCTGTCGCTGATTTTGCTATCCAGATTCACGATCTTCAGATCATGTTCGGTCCTGGTTTCGCGGAAACCTCGCCACAGTGGTTGGACGAAATCAAGTGAAAGATTAGACCCGAAGCTGGGGTTGATCGTGGAGAAAATCCGGTTGCTGGCGGCGCGCTGGTTTTCAAATCCCAGGGTGAACACCCCACCGCCGGGCACGTTCTGTTCGATGGTGGTGCCAAATGCAAAGTTGTTCGAAGTGGTGACGTCTATGCCTTGTCCCGCGTCGAGGATGGTGGTACTGGGCGATTCGCGTGCGGCGTACCCGATGGTGAAGCGGATACGTGGATCATAAAAACCCTTGGTGGAGATGATTCTCTCCCGGTTCAGATCCTCATTGAAGTCCTGAATGGCAATCTCGAGGTTGTTGGTGAGGGCCAGGCGTATGGCATCTTTCATGCTCAGTTCCAGCACGGCGCCCGCCTTTCGAGTCCGCTCGACATACGACTCCGGCACCTGCACCTCTTCAGCTGGTTGAGCGACCGCCGGGGTCTGCTCATCCTTGGCCGGCTCCTGGGCCAGGACAGGGCCAAGACAAAACACCAACAAAACCGCCCCTAGCAACAAACGTAACGTACTCATAGCGTCTCCAAGTCGAATCATCAAATGCCTTTTTCGAGAAATCTCCATTGCCGAGGTGTACGAAAATAAGCGGTGAATTGTTTCAATCACCGGGGATTTTTGCAACTGGTTGTTTGCGGCTAAGAAGGGAAAGAGCCCGCGCCACTGGCGGGCTCTCTAAGAAAGGCAGGCGGAGGCAAAACAGATGCGTACTCTTTTTATTCTTCGTCCGGATCCTCCGGCTCAGGATCGCTATCGCGCTTTAACGTCGGCCGGTTGGTCGGACTGCCGTCTCTCTTGAGGGTGGGCTTCTCTGACTCCGTTCGGTCCGTGTTAGTTTTCCTCTTCAGTGTGGGCCGTTTTGCGCCGCCAGTAGCCGCCCCGCTGCCCGCGACCATCTGCTTGTTATCAATCTGAATCAGACGGCTCTTGATTCGGTCGAATTCTGAAGTGGTTACGAGATACTCATCCTTCGGGGGCAAAAGAGATATTTCTTTCTGAACCATCTCGATTCGGTTGTCAAGCGAAGGGTGAGTTCTCATGAAACTGGCGAACGCCCCCGGTTTGTTCTTCTCCTTAGCCTGCAGCTTCTCGAAGAAGGTGATGAAACCGTTCGGGTCATACCCGGTGTTCCAAGCGTATTGCGTGCCCAACTGATCGGCCTCCGCCTCGGATTTTCGGGTGATTCCCAGGACGGCCAGGGAGAGTCCCATTCCAAGCCCGTTCTGCATCGCCATCTGAGTCCAGTAACCGCCAACAAAAAGCAGCGGAAGCGCACCGAACTGCATCAGCTGAGCCTTAGTCATTCGCTCCGTGGCATGCCGTGCCGTCACGTGAGCAATTTCATGAGCCATGACTCCTGCCAGCTCGGCCTCGTTCTCGGCTTCCAGGATCAAGCCTTTGTTGACGTAAAAGTAGCCACCCGGCAAGGCAAAAGCGTTAACCTCGTCGGTATCGACAACTTTGATGACGAACGGGACCTTGGCGTCCGAGTGCTTCACAATATTCTGACCCACCCGGTCCACGTATTCGGTCACCACCGGGTCTTCAACGAGCCGGGCAGTCTGCTCGAACATTTCGGCGTATTGCGCGCCGATCTGGATCTCCTTTTCCAAGGAAACGAAATTAGGGAAGATCCCTATGATACGCCCGTTGATATCCCGGTTACCGATTTTGTCGACATCCCCGTGTCTGC
>DAOTAI010000253.1:0-7431 GCA_035593865.1 Acidobacteriota bacterium | reverse complement strand
AACTGTCAAGGATGTGTTCGGATAAAAGTGTCAAGGATGTCTTAGTTCGCACAAATCGAATGCCCCAGGGTACCTGAAAAACGGTACCCTGGGCTATCTTGCCTTGTCCCTATCGAGACAAAAAACCAACCCGTATTTTAGCGCTTATGCCCCGAAGAGGTCGCGTAGCAAAGCCTTCGGCGTTGAAATCCTGAAGGGAGACTTTTGCAATTGGCTCTCCATTTTCCATTGTCCATTGTCTGGGGACCTCGCGGGACAGGCGTGATCGAGAAACGGATGAAGTGGAAAATGGCAAATGAAACTCGGGCCATAACTGGTTCCTATGGCTTTGCCCCAGCCTGTTCTGAATTAGGACTTTGGCCTTAGAAACCATCTTTTGCAATTAGCTCCACCAAAATTCGAATTTACGGCTGGACCAAAGTGGGGTTAAGATGTGCGGGCATAGCGAGGGATATAGAAGTGGGTCAAATGCCTCGAGTGCCGAACAGGAGGAGATGGAAGACCTATTTCCGTGTTCTTTTCCCGTCTCTTGCTGTCTTGATCGCCACCTTCCTGACGGTAGTCGGATATCTTTCCTATCAGATTATTTTTCCGAAGGTCCTGGCCGAAGGGAATCCGGTCCACTATTCGCTTTTTCAATACCAGGAAGTCCCAGCGCCCTATAGCGGCGGCTCCGCTTGGTTTCTGCCCGGCGATGCCGGGTCTCCAGCGGTTTTTCTTTGTCACGATTATGGCTTTAACCGGCTGTCGGCCCTGAATCTTGCTCATAGCCTTCATGAACAGCGCTACAACGTCTTCGTTGTCTCATTGCGGGGTCATTCCAGTGAGTCCTCAGTTCCCACGTCTCTTGGTCTGCTTGAAGGATTCGATTTGGCAGCGATGATCGATTGGGCACTGGCGGCCCATGGAGTCGACCAGACACGGGTGGCTGTATGGGGCGTGGGCCTGGGCGCCCATGCGGCTCTTCGGGCGGCGTTGATCGATCCCCGTATTAAACTCCTCGTGCTCGATTCCCCTTACTCCTCGGTCTACGATTTTCTCGACTATCTGGTGACCAAACAGATCGGGTTCAAAAGCAAGATTTTCGGCGGAGCTGTCGGCATCGTCTCCGCCGCCTTCTCCCTGGCCACCCCTGTAGCGATTTTCGAGAAATTGACCCCTGCGTCCCTGGAAGACCGGGTCGTTCTCTACGTGGCAGGAGAAGACAGCCCTGCGTTCGTGGAGTGGACTCGAAAATTGCACGAGGAAACCCCCGGCCAGAAGGACCTGCTCCTTCTTCCCCGCAGTCGTCGTTCAGTACTCGCAACCGGGGAGTGGAGTGCTTACGATAAGCAGGTAACGCAGTTCATCACCCATCACCTCCCGATTTCTGCGGATCGCTTACCTTCCTCGACGAGTAAAGCCGGCGCCGGCGGTTCTCGCCGCGTTGCGGCGAGGCAACGGTAGAAGTTAGGCTAAGGACAAGAGGGACGGAAGAAAGAGACAGGGATGCTGATGTGTCCACGGTGTGGATTCCCTGTAACTCGCTGTCTTTCAACGCGGGGGCACTATGTCACCTGACCAACGCACAATTGGCCTCCCCACCGCCATATCAGTCGTTATTTCCAACATGATCGGCACCGGTGTTTTCACCACGCTCGGGTTTCAGGCGGTCGATATCCACTCGGTCTTTGCTCTTCTGCTGCTCTGGTTTCTCGGGGGCATCGTAGCTCTAAGCGGCGCCCTCTGTTACGGGGAGTTGGCCGTCCGAATGCCCCGCTCTGGCGGAGAGTACAATTATCTTTCGCAAATCTACCATCCGGCCGTCGGATTCCTGGCTGGATGGGTCTCTGCCACAGTCGGTTTCGCTGCGCCGGCCGCGCTCGCGTCGGTAGCCCTGGGTAATTACCTGGGAAACGTGGTTCCGTCTTTGTCTCCCACGGCTGTTGCAGTCGCGACCATTCTCCTCGCGGCAATAGTCCATGCGTCGGGAGTCAGGATAGGGAGCGTCTTTCAAGACTTTCTCACCGGCCTGAATATAACGCTGATCTTGTTTCTCACCGCTTCGGGTTTCCTGCTTTATCAGTCCTCTCACTTCTCGCTGACTCTCGGCCCCTCAGATTTGCACCCGGTGCTCACTCCCGTGTACGCCGTCTCCCTGGTTTACGTGCTTTTCTCCTACTCTGGTTGGAATGCGGCCACTTATATAGCGGGCGAAGTAAAGGACGTTGCCCGCAACCTGCCCCGTGCCCTCGTTACCGGAACCTTGGTGGTAACCGTTCTGTACCTTCTGTTGAACGCCATGTTTCTCTACACGGTACCCATTCCGGAGCTGGCCGGTGAAGTCGATGTTGCCTTTCTTTCCGCTCGCAGGGTGTTCGGCGCCAGCGGCGCTCGGTTCACGACTCTGGCGCTGTGCGTGGCGTTGGCGGCTTCGTCCAGTGCCTTCATCTTGGCCGGGTCGCGGGTGGCTAAGACGGTCGGCGAAGATTTCTCTCGGCTCCGGTTCCTGGCCTCAACGGACCGGAAGGGAACGCCAGTCGTCGGTGTATTGAGCCAGGCGGGAGTGGCCCTGTTCCTGGTTTTGACGTCCGCCTTTGAAAGCGTATTGGTATACATAGGTTTTACTTTGAGTGTTTTGACCACTCTCACCGTCATAGGGTTGATAAAAATCAGGTTGCGTGAAGGGCCGAATCGCAAGGGCTATAACACCTGGCTCTACCCGGTTACCCCCGCGGTTTTTCTTATCCTGAGTTGTTGGATGCTGCTCTATAGCCTGGTGAACCGACCTGTCCAGTCCCTCTTGGGTCTCGCAACCGTACTAAGCGGCCTTGTGGTTTACCTTCTTGCGGGCTCTTCTCGAAAGCCCGGGCGGTAGTTGAGGAAGAGTCAGGTACCCGCTCACTCTTTTCTGCGATAATGGCTGAATGTACGTTTTCGGCAATGCCCGCCGTTCTTTGTCTCTTGTCTTTTTCCTCTTGGCTCTCCCTTCCTTTCTCGGATTTCAGGTTTCGCTACTTGAGCAAACACCATCCCCGGCAGAGGTTGAAAAACATATTCGCTTTCTCGCTTCTGACGAACTGAGGGGGCGAAAACCGGGCACTGACGGCGATCATGTTGCCGCGCGGTACATCGCGGAGCATTTCCGAGCGCATGGCCTGGCGCCGGCGCCCGGTTTCAATGACTTCTTTCAGCCTGTCCCGCTTCAGAGGGTACAAATGCCCGAACGACAGCAAGTCTGGCTCTTGGGGACAGAGCTTCCCGGCGAAGACTTTATCCTGGTCCAGGGCGAAAGCTGTCGTATCGAGGGTGAACTGATTGAGATTGACAGCAGTCGTACTACGGCGACAAACCAGCAGAATGACCTGCGGGGAATGATTGCCACGACGACTCTCGCTGTTCTTGATGCGTCTTTCCTTGATTCCGTCAGGGACAGAGTCAAGACATTGAGAGAAAGAGGCGCCGAAGCGGTAATCGGGTTTTACGACGGTACCGGCTGGGAGGGGTGGGAAGATTTCCTATCCCGAGCGCGCCTTTCGCTTGCCAGCGAAGAAGGCTACGAGAAAATTCCTTTCCTCCTCGTCCGCGACCGGGACCGAGCGCTCCGATCGAAGCTCGAAACTCCTGGGAAACACACCGCCCGGATCATTCTGTCGGAGAGGCGCGTAGAGGAGGTCAGGACTGCTAACGTCATTGGCGTTTTAGAGGGCCAGGATCCGCGCTTAAAGGATGAATGGGTCGCTCTGACTGCTCATTTTGACCATATTGGAGAAGGGCTTGACTTGGCCGGCGCCACGCCGGAGGATTCTATTTTTAACGGCGCCCGGGACAACGCCATGGGAGTGACGGCTCTTTTGAGTGCTGCCACCACACTTTCCGCCAGTCGCCCCGCCCGGTCGGTCATATTCATCGCGTTTACTGCCGAGGAAGCCGGTCTTCTGGGCAGCGCTTACTACGTGAGCCACCCGGCGGTGCCACTCGAGAAGACCGTGTTCGTGCTTAACGCCGATGGCGCAGGATATACCGATACGTCGACCGTTACCGTAATCGGACTTGGCCGTACGACGGCTGCTCCGGAGATTGAGCAAGCGTGCCGAGAGTCAGGACTTGAGGCTTTCGGAGGCGGCCCAGGACTGCAGGACTTCTTTAATGCTTCGGATAATTTGAGTTTTGCCAAGAAAGGCGTGACTGCGGTCTTGTTCAGTCCGGGGATGAGGGTTTTCGGAGCGGAAATTCGCAAGTATTATCACCAGCCTTCGGACGAAGCTGACGAAAACTTCGATTTTGCTTACCTGCACCGTTTCTGTCAGGCGTACGCTCTGGCAGCCGACCTGGTTGCCAATCGGCCAACGCGGCCCTCGTGGGTTCCCGGCGATAAGTATGCTGAGGCCGCCGCCGAACTGTACGGCGGACAATAATGGTCCTGCCAAGAACTCTTTACAGCCACTGTTCGTACTATCACGTTGTGAAGCAAACAGGAGGCAATCATTTATGAGAAGAATCAGTAGGCGGAGCTTTGTCCAGGCTGGCGCCATGACCGCGGGCGCGCTGGGCAGCGTGAGCCTGGCGCCCGGGACCTGGCTGGCGTTCGCTGGCCCGGCAAGTGAAAAGGGCTACTTCGAGACGCAGTTCGGCATTACCGACTCAGTTTGCCGGAGATTACTGGAAGCAGCCTTGAGTAAAGGCGGCGATTTCGCCGATCTCTACTTTGAGCACACGATCTCAAACTATCTCGGCCTGGAGGACGGGGAGGTCAACCGCGCTTCGACTGATGTCGACCTGGGGGTCGGCATCAGGACCGTGAGAGGCGACCAGGTTGGCTACGCCTTTACGCAGGATCTGACTGAGAAATCGATGCTGGCGGCGGCCTCCGTCGCTGCCACCATCGCAGATTCTGCTGCCGGCAGTTGTGCCCCCCAGTTTGTCAAAGTTCAAACCGGCAACTATTATCCGGTCAAGACGCTGTTCGCCGCGGTTCCCGTTTCCACGAAACTTCCCGTCGTGCAGTCGGTTAATGACAAGATCTTCTCCAAATCGAAGCTGGTTACGAAGGTCAGTTGCACATTCCATGACCAGCAGAAGCGAATCCTGGTTGTCACCAGTGACGGACACAAAGGCGAAGATCTTCTACCCCGCAGCTTTCTTTACGCCACTGCGGTAGGAGAGAAGGACGGCAGAAAGGAAACTGCCGGCTGGAATCTCGGAGGACGCCGCGATTTCTCCTATTACACCGAAGATCTCGTCGACCGGTTGGTGTCAGAAGTGATTAGCCGACTCTTGCAGGCTTTTGAGGCCGTGCAGGCGCCTGCCGGAGAGATGCCGGTTGTCCTTGCGCCCGGTGTAACTGGCATTCTGCTTCATGAAGCGATCGGACACGGTATGGAAGCCGATTTCAACCGCAAGAAGGTTTCCACCTATTCGACCATGATAGGAAAGAAAGTGGCGGAGCCGTTTGTCACCATCATCGACGACGGAACCAACGAAAAGCAGGTGGGCAGCATCAATATCGACGATGAAGGAGTCCCGAGTCAGAGAACTGTACTAGTAGACCAGGGGATTCTGGCAACTTACCTCCACGACCGGATTTCGGCGAAACACTACAAGGTCAAGCCGACCGGCAATGGCCGCCGCGAAAGCTATCGTTACTATCCCCTGCCGCGTATGCGCAACACGTATATGCTGAACGGTCCTGCCACACCTGATGAAGTGATCAGGAAGGCAGGAAACGGGATTTATGTTGAGGACGTGGCCAACGGCCAAGTGAAGATCGGTGAAGGGGACTTTGCCTTTTACGTTTCCCGAGGCCGGATGATCGAAAACGGAAGGCTAACCGCTCCTATCAAGGACATGAACATCATGGGCAACGGTCCCAAGATGCTGCTGAACGTCACCATGGTCGCCAACGATCTGAAGATGTCTGAAGGCGGAGCAGGCGCCTGCGGTAAATACGGGCAGGCGGTTCCTGTTTCTTTTGGTTTACCCACCATCCTGGTCAATTCGATGACTGTAGGCGGAGTCAGACGACAAGGAGCTCAATCATGAAGAAAGACATGCTGGATCTGTGCGCGTGGGTCATCGAGCAGGCCCGCAAATCTGGTGCCAACGGCAGCAGGGTGAGAGTCTCCCGCAATCGATTGGTCGAGATAGGCTACCGGGAAAGAAAGCCCGAGACGATTAAGGAAGCGACCAGCCAGTCTCTTGCGCTTCAACTCTTCGTCGACGGTCGGTTTTCCTGGCAGAGCACGGCCGACCTTCGAAAAAGCGCACTCGCGGAGTTCATCTGCAGCGCGGTAGCGACCACGCGCTTGATTGCTAAGGACGAGCACCGTAGTCTCCCCGATCCCAAGTACTATCAGGGACGGGCTGCGATCGATTTGAAGATGAGAGACACAGAGTACGAGAGCTGGACCCCCGAAAAAAGGCACCAGGTCGCAAAAGCCTTGGAGAGTGCCTCTCTTGAGGCGGGCGGACAGGCGGTGATTTCAGTTGAAGCGAGCAGCCACGACACCTATTCCGAACAGGCATTCATGGCGAGCAACGGGTGCGAGGGTTACCAGGAAACCACGGTTTACGTCCTGGTAGCAGAGATGACCGCCAGGGACGAAGGAGACCGTCGCCCGGCTGGGTACGACTACGCCGTCTCGCGGTATGTGAAATCCCTGCCGGATGCCGAGGCGGTCGGGCGTAGAGCGGCACAACGCACCCTCGCTATGAGAGGCGGGAGGAAGATCAAGACCGAGACTCTGCCTGTAATTGTCGAGAATCGCGACGTCCCCCGCCTTTTGAACGGACTGATCAACGCCATGAGCGGGCCGAACGTTCAGCAGAAGAGGTCCTTTCTGGCGGACAAGAAGGGACAGAAGATTGCGAGCGATATCCTGACAATTCAGGATGATCCGCACATCGTGGCGGGGCTGGGAAGCGCCCTTTACGACAACGAGGGGATGGCGACCCGTCCAAGAACCTTCATTGAGCAAGGAGTCCTCAGAGACTTCTATATTGATTGGTACTACAGCAGGAAACTGGGATGCGAGCCTACCATCGGGTCGCCGACCAACCTGATCATTCCCGCCGGAACGCGTTCGGTCGAAGACATCATGAAGGAACTCGGACGAGGCATTCTCGTTAACGAGTTTATCGGCGGCAACTCCAATTCCACGACAGGAGATTTCTCCATTGGAATCGGAGGCTTCCTGTTTGAAAACGGTCAACGGACTCAGACCATCGCCGAAATGAACATCGCCGATAACCATCTGAAGTTCTGGTCGAAGCTCGTCGAGGCGGCGAATGACCCTTGGCCCCATCAGCCTTGGCGTACTCCGAGCCTCGTTTTCCGGGACGTGGTAGTCTCCGGGCTATAAGAAACGCGCCAGAACCCATGAGCGGGAACGAGACCACCGACATACTCAGTCGTAGTTTAAGGATTATCCAACAGCGGCGCTGGCATCGGGC
>DAOTAI010000252.1:0-7481 GCA_035593865.1 Acidobacteriota bacterium | reverse complement strand
ATCCGTCAAGAGCACCCTTCGTTAGGTATAAACGCGCGAGTTCCGAAATCTACGACGGTTTTTTTGCGATGCTAGTCGGCCCGCGTTGTAATCGTTGATAAAAAAGCGGTTATGACCCCGAGTCTATAGCCAGCGTCCCCAAGGGAAGGGGGCACCGAAGGAGGCACCCTGCGTCCCCCAAGGGAGGGGGAATCTCTGCAATCACTCGTCTGCCTTGAGCAGAGCTTGTTTGTCAATTTTGCCCGAAGAAGTCATGGGTAATGAAGCGCGAAACTCGAAGATATCCGGAAGCATGTAGCGCGGCAAGAGTCGCAGGCAATGTTCACGAAGCCATGAATCGGAGTCGGTGCGCTTCTTCGTTACCACAATGGCCTTTAGGCGGGTACCCACTTCCTCGTTGGGAATGGAAATCACCGCAGCCTGTTCCACATCCGGGTGCTGATAAAGTGCGCTTTCGATCTCCCCCAACTCGATTCTATACCCCCTACTCTTGACCATCTCGTCCCGGCGCCCTATATACAAATAATTCCCGTCCTCCCGACGTTTGACGAGATCGCCGGTTCGATAGACCCTTTCAGGCCATTGTGCTGTCGCGAAGGGGCGCAACACTATGGCTCGCCGAGTTTTCTCGGGGTCGCCCCAGTATCCTTTCATGAGTGACGGACCGCGTACGTGAAGTTCCCCGATTTCTCCCACTTCAGCTTCCTTCCCATCTTCTTTCAGCGCCAGTACCTGTGTGTTATCGCAAGCTTTACCGATCGGCAGCGTGGTCTCGGTTTCCGAGGGAACCTCTGCCACGTGATAACACGTGCAGACATTGGTCTCGGTGGGCCCGTAGAGGTTGTAGTAGCTGACATTAGGGAACAGGGTCATCAAGCGCCGCAAGTACTTGAGAGGGAAGACTTCACCGGCGAAAAGAATCCTCTTGAGGGCAGGGTACGAGCGCGTCTCCAACTGTCCATGGAGCAGGAGCGCTGTGAGCGCCGAGGGTACTGAATACCAAGTAGAGATGCGGTGGGTTTCGATAAAATCAGCAACCTCCAGCGGAAAAACCGCGACCTCCGACGGGACAGGATGGATGGCTGCGCCACTTTTCAAGGTCACGAAGATGTCGAAGATGGACAGGTCAAAATGGAGCGGTGCATGATTGGAAACCGCCTCGTCAGGACTCAGATTGAAGTTCTTGAAAGCCCAGTCGACAAAGGTCAAAGCTGCCCGGTGGCTGATCATAACGCCCTTGGGCTTGCCGGTGCTTCCTGAGGTGTAGAGGATGTAGGCCAGATCGTCCTCGATGATGTCTCGCAGTTGAATCGGACGGTCCGATGCCTGAAGAACGTCTGACCACGATAAGATCTCAGTCGCCTTGTCACGGCCCGGGTAGTCCAAGTCAACTTGACGAGAATCGGACAGGATCAGGGTTTTTAGGTGACTTCCGTGCTCCTCGCAGCAGGCAAGCAGTTCTCTCGATTTCTTGTACGAGCCAAGCAAAGTGCGAATCCCGCAGTCCTGAATCAATAGCAAAGCCCGGTGAGGCGGACCGAGCGGATCCAGAGGAACATAGGCGGCCCCCGCTTTAAGAATGCCAAATATCGCGGCAACGGCTTCTATGGACTTGGGGACATAGAGGCCAATCCGGTCGCCCGGTCGAACCCCGACCTGTCTTAGCGTATTAGCAATCCGATTCGAAAGATCCGACAAGTCGGCATAACTTATTTGGGTGTCTTTAAAGACCACCGCGGGTCGCTCGGGATTGCGTTCCGTGCTCCGATCAAGCAGGTGTCCAAGCAGGAAATCCATACTCACAGTCCCATCATTTGCGCGATAAGGTTCCTTTGGATTTCCGAGGTACCCGAGAACAACTGGCTGCCGATTGCATCTCTCAACTCGCGCTCGTAATCATACTCACGAAGATACCCATAGCCGCCGTGGATCTGAAGAGCGTCCATGCAGGTCTTCACCCAAGATTCGCTGATGGTTAGCTTCAGCATGGCCGACTCGGCGAATACCGACTTCCCCTGACTTCGAAGCCAGGCCACACGGTACAAAAATCCTTGCGCTGCTTCCAGTCTCAGCTTCATGTCCACGATCTTGCTGGAAACCAGCTGGTTTTTGCCTATGGGTTTCCCAAACTGGTACCTCAGCTTTGAGTATTCCAGGCAATCGTTAAGGACCCGCTCCATCGTCCCGACCGCGCTGCTGAGAATGAAACTCCGTTCCCATTCCATGGCGTTGTTGAAGACCGCGGAGCCGGCTCCTTCCTCCCCCAGACGGTTTTCCTCCGGCACCTCGCAATCTTCCAGAAAAATCTCACCCATGGAGGCGGAGCCAAGTCCCATCTTTTCGACCGGTTTGACACGATATCCAGGCAGCGTCTTCTCGACGAGGAACGTAGTCAACGAGCGCCAACCTTGCGCAGGGTCGAGCGAAGCCAGAACGACGATGACATCGGCTTCCGCTCCGTTCGTGACGAACATCTTCGACCCATTCAAAACGTATTTGTTCCCTTCCTTCTTCGCCACCGTTTTCACGCTAAAGGCGTCCGATCCCGCCTCGGGCTCCGCAGCTGCCAAGGCTCCTATCTTTTGGCCGCTAGCCAGCAGGGGAAGAAACTTCCGTTTCTGACTTTCTGTTCCATAGTGGAGAATCGGTATCTCGCAACCCCAGATATGGGCATTGATGGCAAAGAGCAAACCGTTGTCTTTGCAAGCAGACCCGAGTGTCTGGAGGATCAGCACCGTAGTGAGGGGATCAAGTTCGGATCCTCCGTACGCTGCTGGGATCGGCAGTCCGTGTATTCCATAGCGTGCGCACTTTTCCCATCCCGGGCGGTTGAACTTCTCCTGCCTGAGACATTCTGGCGAGAAGACTAGTTCTTGTCGGGCAAAGCGCAAGGCGCTCTCCTTGTACTCTAGCTGCTCCTCCGACCATGAAAAATCCACCTTTCCTCCTTGGCCAGGGCGAATGGTATAGACAAACCGCCCTAACGCGCCAGACATTTTCTCGTGACGCTTGTCAACTCTCAAGAATCATTAGTAAAATCCCGGGCTTGGAAACCCGGTACAAGAAGCTGCCCGACTGGCTCTATTTCTTTCTGGTCATGCCCTCGCTCGCGCTGCTTCCCCGCGGCTTGGGGTATCGACTCGCACGCCATCAAGGTCGTCACCTCGCGAGAGCGAACGGGGCCCACTTTGGAGCAGTATGCGACGCCCTTAAGACCGTCCTTCCTTACTTGAATGCGGCAGAGGTTGCCCGTCAGACTTTCGAGAATCTCGCCTTCGAAGACTTGGATACGTTTTACTTCCCCTTTTGGAACAAGAATAATATCGGTCGCTACTTCAGCTTCTCGGGACTCGAATATCTTGATTCGGCTCTTGAAAAGGGAAAAGGCGTCTTAGTCTTCACGGCTCATTTTGGTTCCATTTGTGCCCCACTTGTCGCTTTTGCCCTGAAAGGCTACCAATTCTTCCATCTGGCTCGCAACTCCCCTGAGGACGCCGATTTTACGTCTGCCTACCGCAAGTATGCCAAGTTGAAAACGAACTGGATGGCGCGTACCATGGGTCACCCGCTCCTTTTCATTCAGGCACGGCAAGGAAAGTATGAGTCCAAGTCTTCGACATCGGTGATGCTTGAGGCGTATCGGCTGCTTCGTCGAGGACAGATTGTGTCCATGGCCTTCGACGTGCCTCCCCAGCTTGTACAGGGACCCTTGACGGTGGATTTCCTGGGAAAGGCGTGTCGGTTTCCGAGTGGGCTCATCAACCTGGCTTATCATAGCGAAGCTCCGATTCTGAGCTACTTCGCTTTTCGAGATAAAGCCAGGCCTTTTCATCAACAAGTGATCGTCGAGCCGCCTCTTTCACTCACAGGCGAATTGTCGCGCGATCTCCAGCAGGTCGTTGATCGGTTTTCGCGTCACCTCGCGGCGTCGCCCGAGCAATGGTTCGCATGGGATTCTCTCGACGCCTTCCTCACGCCAGATCTGCACACCTCGGGTCCATCCCCGAACTGAACCAAGCGGAGGTTAATTCAAGCCGCTGGAGGTATGGTTTGTAGTCCGGTTTTCGGCGGGCAACCCGGTCTTTAACCAAGGGTCACAGGCTACTGCCTCTTGTCGTTGTTCTCTTTCGTCCCTCTACCAAAGGGATGCCGACGAATCTTGCAGCACGCGGATACTTGATCAAGAAAAGCACTTGTGGTGGACGATGACTAGCGAAGTAAACCGTTATAGAGAAATACTTTACAGTAAAGATTTTTTAGCCAGCGTCCCCCGAATTTCCGCTTCAAGAGCACCCTTCGTTAGGTATAAACGCCGAGTTCCGAAATCTAAGAAGCTTTTTTTGTCAATGTCCGGCAACGTTGTTGTAAGTGTTGATAACAAAACCACTTGCGACCCCATTTATATAGCCAGCGTCCCCTGGGTTGAGTTTGGGATTTAACCAGCGTCCCCTTGGCTGTCCCTTTGGCTGTCCCCTTGGCTGTCGCATCGGGGTTTTCGGCTGTTGGCTGATCACCTTTACTCTCTTACTTTTGCGGACTTCTTTCTCTCATTGACATCGTTGGTTGCTCTCTACCATAATGAGACCAGCTCAAAGAATTCGCAGTCGCAACGTTTTCACCGGTATCCCAGGCCGGAGGGTGTCTGATGGCGTGCACGTCCATGAGTAGGAATGTGCAGTTTGTGCCTCAGGTCCTTCCTCTCTCTCCTCAGTGTATTGCGACCGCTTTTCACACCCTTCAAGTGAGGTGGACATGTCTGCCAAATCCCACAAGCTACCCGTTTGTCTGGTTTCCGTATTGTTAGTCATGCTTTGCGCAGTCTCCTACTCGCCCGTCTTTGGGCAGGAGGTCAGCGCTGGCATCACAGGCACCGTAACCGACCCTTCGGGCGCCGCAGTCCCGGGGGCCAGTGTGACGGTACGAGACGTCAACCGAGGCACGCAATGGCCAACAGTGACGAACGATGAGGGGATTTACGCATTCCCGCGCATCCCGGCCGGAACCTATGAGCTCAAGGTCGAGATGACCGGTTTCAAGACAGTCATTCGTCCTGGGATACATCTTGAGTTGAACCAGAGAGCCCGAGTTGACATCACGATGGAGATCGGGGAGTTAGCTGAATCCATCGAAGTGGCCGGGGCACAACCCATGCTGAATACCGAAACGACTACAGTCGGGTCGGTGATTACCTCCAACACGGTTGTGAACACGCCGCTCGTTACGCGAAACTACATATCCATGACCCTGTTAGCCCCAGGCGTCACCACCACCAACCCTTCGGCCTTCAATAACGGCCAGAGAACCGCAGGCGGCGGCCGCCCCTATGTAAACGGTAATCGTAAGGAGGCCAACAACTTCCTGTTAGACGGAATAGACAACAATCACACTTCCGACAACTTGACGTCTTATCAACCTAATCTTGACGCCATCCAGGAAGTCAAGATGATCACCAACAACGCTTCTGCCGAATTCGGTAATTTCCAAGGAGGTGTAATCAACGTCACTCTGAAGTCGGGAACCAACGACTTCCACGGTTCGGTTTTTGAGTTCTTCAGAAACGATGTGCTCAACGCCAACAATTGGGCCAGAAACTGGTCCCTACCCCCTGATCCCGAGACTGGAAAGGCGCCCAGATCGCCGATCCGCTGGAATCAGTTTGGCGGGACGATCGGTGGTCCGGTCGTGCGCGACAAGATTTTCTTTTTCGGCGATTATCAGGGAATCCGGCGGGCTACTCCAACATCCGTCGGGAGCATAACGGTGATACCCGAGGAGTTCCGTCGGGGAGACTTTTCACGCCTGCTGACGGAGCGGGGAATACAGCTTTACGATCCGGCCACCACGGACGCCGACGGCAATCGCCTGCCGTTTGTGAACAACCAAATACCGATGACCCGGATCAACCCGGTGGCGGCCAAACTGTTCGCTTCTCCTGAACTTTATCCTCTACCGGTCAATTCAGACCTACGATTTAATCAGTTCAACGCCTCCCGCAGCCAGTTGATTTCGGATCAGTTCGACGTGAAAGTGGATGCGAAGCTTAGTGACAAGGATGATTTCTCGGCTCGCTATTCCTGGGGGCGTCAGGATATTCCCGGTTCAAATTCCTTCCCTCTGATCTTCAACAGCTTCAATCACGCTCCCTTCCAAAACATTGTCTTTAACTGGACTCGATCGTTCAGCCCTTCGGTGGTCAATGAGCTTCGAATCGGGGCGAATCGCATCGTGAACTGGAACGGAGGCGAAGATAAGGGCCTGGGTAATGTGGCCGAGTTCTTGGGAATGGAACAAGGCAATGACCGGGGGCCGGGTTTAATGGAGCTGCGGTTCAGTGGAGGACTGGCAAACTCAATAGGAAACGCGAATATCGGTACGCAACAGAACTTCCCGAACAACACTTTCCATTACGCCGACAATTTGACCATTATTCGAGGCCGGCACATCCTCAAGACAGGGGGCCAGCTGCTTCGCCAGCAAATGAACCCGTTTTATGCAGGCAACAACGGCAGAACAGGGTTCATCACGTTCAACGGCCAGTTTACGGCAGGACCAAACGCTCTGACCCCGGCGACGGCGGGATTTGCTGAAGCCGACTTTTTCCTGGGGGCCGTAGCGCGGGCTGGCCGGGGCCTGAACACCGGCAGCTGGGGACACCGAAAATACATCCTCGGGTTTTATCTGCAGGATGACTGGCGTGTCACCAACCAGCTGACGGTCAATCTCGGTCTTCGCTGGGAGTACCACAGCCCACTGGTCGAGGTGTATGATCGCCAATCCAATTTCGAACCCTTCACGGGAAAGCTGTTGCTGGCCGGCAAAGACGGCAACAGTCGCGCTCTCTACAATCCGTTCAAGAAGGACTTCCAGCCGCGCCTTGGTTTTGCCTGGACGCCGGTAGCACTCGGCGGCTATACCGTGATCCGCGGTGCCTACACTATCTCGTCCTTCATGGAGGGAACGGGCACCAATTTGCGCCTGCCCCTGAATCCACCCTTTAACGTCGAATACGAAGCCATTTTTGAAGGACAGACTACCATTCAGGCCACCGTTGACCAGGGGCTCACGATCTTGCAAGCGGCGGATCCTTTCAAGAACGCGAACATCCGCCTCTGGGATCCCAATGTTCGTCCCGCTAATGTGCAGCAATGGAGCCTAATCCTAGAACAACAACTGTCGACGCAAACAGTCGTGACGGCTGGATACATCGGCCAACACGGGACCCACTTGATTGTTCCGATGCCGTATTTCCAGCGCCGTTTGCTGCCTGACGGCACCACCGAGCCGAGCCCTTACCTCGCCGGCAACCCGCTGTTGGCGAATATCGCCCAGATTTCGGGAACGGAAGCCTGTGGTAATCAACGTTACGATTCGCTGCAGGTCACTGCTCGCCAGCGCTACGCGAAGGGGTTGGAGTATCAGCTTTCCTACACGTTCTCGAAGGGTATGAGTGACGCGATCGGCTATTACGGAGAAGGAGGTCA
>DAOTAI010000251.1:0-7495 GCA_035593865.1 Acidobacteriota bacterium | reverse complement strand
GGGCGCTTCTGGACTACGGTTTCCGGTGCCTGATCGCACCCTCTTTCGCCGACATCTTTTTCAACAACTGTTTCAAGAATGGCATCCTGCCGATCAGGTTGCCTGACACCGAGGTGGATCAGCTGTTTCAGAAGACACGTGACCGGAGGCCGTATCGCCTGACGGTCGATCTTGAAAAGCAGCTGATCTCTGATGATGAAGGACTGGAGCTTCGCTTCGAAGTTGACCCTTTTCGGCGCGAGTGTCTTCTGAAGGGACTCGACGACATCGGGCTCACCCTCCAATACGAGGCCGACATCCGCGCCTACGAAGAGCGGATAGGGGACAAATTGCGGCCCACGGTCTGATTATCGAGCCCTACTCCGATTTCAAGCACGTACTTATCCGCGTAATCCGCGTGATCCGTCCTATCCGCGGGTACACCAGGGTGCGGATTCACGCGGATATCCCCCCCGATTTCTTTTCACACCTTCTGAAGGCATCAAGAAAATATGTGACCCGTGCTCTATCGTTGTCGGGCCGTTGCCGTATAATGAATTTTGTTTTGGTGAAGTGTGTCTTGTCGGCGTGTTGGCAATGCGGACTGTCAAGCGGCAGTCCGTAGCTCTCAAGGTGAGAGAGCACGAGCGGCAGGCTTTTGAAGAAAGGAGAAGGTCAGCTATGAATGAGGACTGTGCCAGTCCATCAGCTGAACCTCCCGGTAGGTGCTCGAACCTGCCTCTGGTGGACATTCGCTTAGGCGATCCGAGAGTTCCCTTAAACGGGAAACACGTCATTGGTGAAAAATCCCGCCTTTTCAGAGAACGTCATTTCCCAGCCGTTACTGACCAGGAATGGAGCGATTGGCATTGGCAATTGCGCAATCGGATCACCGATCTGCGTACCTTGGAACGATTCGTTCGGATATCCGAGGACGAGCGGATTGCGATTGAGCAACACACTGGCCCATTGCCGGTAGGGATCACACCCTACTACGCTTCTCTTCTGGACGAGTGTAATCCCCTGCAGCCGCTTCGGCGGACGGTGGTGATGGTGACGGACGAGCAAAGAAGGGTCCCTGGTGAGGCGGATGATCCACTAAACGAAGATCACGATTCTCCGGTACCGGGTCTAGTCCACAGGTATCCGGACCGGGTTCTCTTCCTGGTGACGGGATTCTGCTCCGTGTATTGCCGCTACTGCACCCGTTCGAGGATGGTTGGTAATCCCGGCGGTGAATATCGATTCAACACCAAGCAGTGGGAGCGGGCAATCGACTACGTAGCTGCGAATCCGTCGATTCGTGATGTTCTCCTTTCCGGCGGCGACCCCCTGACTCTGGTTGATAGCCGGTTGGAGTGGTTGCTGTCTCGTCTGCGCCAAATTCCCCACGTCGAGTTCCTCAGAATCGGAACTAAAGTGCCTGTGGTGCTGCCGCAACGAATCACTTCGGGATTAACCCGAATGCTTCGTCGGTATCACCCTGTGTGGATGAGTATCCATTTCACCCATCCCGACGAGTTGACGCCGGAAGTCAGTCAGGCTTGTCAAAGGCTGGCAGATGCCGGGATCCCGTTGGGCAGCCAGACGGTTCTGCTGGCGGGTGTCAACGATGATGTGGAAACCATGAAACGCCTGGTTCACGGGCTTTTGAAGATCCGCGTGAGACCGTACTACCTGTATCAGTGCGATCCCATTTCGGGCTCGTCTCATTTCAGGACTCCCGTGGAAAAAGGCCTGGAGATCATTAAAGGTCTTCGAGGTCACACAACTGGGTATGCGGTGCCTCATTATGTGATCGATGCACCCGGTGGAGGGGGTAAGATTCCTCTATTGCCGGAGTATTTCTTGAGGCGCGAAGGCGACGAGGTTGTGCTTCGAAACTACGAGGGTAAAACCTTCCGTTACCCTGATCCCGAAAAGCCTTCCAACGGGTCGGCTCGACAGCAGGGAGGAAGCTTGGTCAACCTCAGAATATAAGCATCATGGACCGCAGGGCCGCCCTCTTTGCGGCGGCCTTGCGGGGAATCTACTTTTCAACACCTGGACTCCTCGAAACGTTCAGACTTTAAATTCCTCGATATTTGGACCTGTTTTATGCACATCGGTCTTACTTACGATCTGAAGGATGATTACTTGCTGCTGGGCTACGGAAAGGAAGAGACAGCCGAACTGGACAGCCCACAAACCATCGACGCGCTTGAATCGACGCTTGTAGAGTTGGGCCACCGGGTAACCCGCATCGGACACCTTGCTGCCCTTGCGTCGCGTCTGCTCGCAGGCGAGCGTTGGGATCTGATTTTCAACATCGCCGAGGGCTTTTATGGGATCGGCCGAGAAGCCCAGGTTCCGGCTTTGCTCGATGCCTTTCAAATCCCCTATACCTTCTCGGATCCGATGGTCCTTTCCTTGACCCTTCACAAGGGGATGACCAAGCATGTGGTTCGCGATTTGGGTATTCCGACGCCTGATTTTGCCGTCGTGGAGGACGAGGAAGACATCAAGAACGTCCGCCTCACCTTTCCCCTGTTCGTCAAACCTGTCGCCGAAGGAACAAGCAAAGGGATCACCGCCAACTCCAAGGTTTCTGACTCCAATCAGCTTTTTCAGGTCTGCTCAGAGCTTCTCGGGAAGTACCGCCAGCCCGTTCTGGTGGAGGAATTCCTTCCCGGGCGAGAGTTTACAGTGGGCATTGCCGGGACCGGACGAAAAGCGAAAGTCTTGGGTGTCTGTGAGGTCCTGCTGCTGGAAAAGGCTGAAGCGGAGGTTTATTCGTACCAGAATAAGGCCAACTATGAAGATCGGGTCAGGTACTGTCTGGTCGATGGTCCTTTGAGAGAAGAGGCTGGTTCGCTGGCTCTGGCCGTTTGGAGAGGACTCGGCTGTCGGGATGCGGGGCGGGTGGACTTGCGCTCAGCAGCCAACGGCGAAATTCATTTCTTGGAGGTCAACCCGCTTGCCGGGCTCAACCCGGTATGGTCGGACCTTCCGATTCTGTGCGGTTTCGCTGGGATCTCCTACAAGCAATTGCTGCAGATGATCGTTGAGTCGGCCTCGGAAAGAATCAGGAGGACCATCTGAAAGTCGTTATTCTTCATCAGCACGTCCCGAACAATGCAAGCCTCGACGAACTTGACGTCCTCGATCAAGTCAGCACCGTCTCCCAAGCTCTTCAAGAACTGCGGCATGAAGTTGTCGTGGCGTCCTTCTCCCTCGACTTGGCGGAAGTCTCGGCTCGATTGCGCGCCCTTCGTCCGGATCTGGTTTTCAATTTGGTGGAATCGGTCGATGGAAGCGGGCGCTTCGCCTATTTGGCGCCCTCATGGCTCGATTTTCTAGGGATTCCTTACTCCGGCTGTTCTACCGAGGCGATTTTTGCCACCGGGAACAAGCTGTTCGCCAAGCGAATGCTCAAGGGTCAGGGTATCCCCACACCGCCTTGGATTGAGAATGAGGAGACGGGCGTGGGAACTGATCAGGTTGGAACGTGGATCATCAAATTCGTGTGGGAACACGCTTCAATTGGCCTCAGCCAGGACTCAGTGGTTTCCCGGACGGAACTCAGACAGGCACTGAGTTCGGTCAAAACCGTTGCAGACTGCTTCGCCGAGGCCTACATTCCTGGCCGCGAATTCAACATCTCGGTTCTTGGTGGCCCGAATGGACCAGAAGTCCTTCCGCCGGCAGAACTGGTTTTCGTCGATTTCCCTGAGGGACGGCCGAAAATCGTCGATTACCGTGCGAAATGGGACGAGCAATCCTTCGAGTACCACCACACCGTTCGCTCGTTCGAGTTTCCAGCCGAGGATGAACACCTCCTGGACCAGTTGCGTCGCCTGTCGCTCGATTGCTGGAGAGTCTTCCGGCTTCGAGGTTATGCTCGAGTTGATTTCAGGGTCGATGGCCAGGGACAGCCCTGGGTCTTAGAGATCAACTCCAATCCCTGTATTTCAAGAAATGCAGGATTTCTGGCTGCGGCTGATAGGGCGGGACTGCGGCCGCGAGACGTGGTTGCCCGAATCATTGAGGACTCATTCAGTCAATCACTATGCGACTAAGAACAGATGTTCGTCTCACGGATGTTGACGAGATCCGTGCCCTGGTAACGGCGACCGGCTTTTTTTCGGAAGAAGAGGTTCGAATTGCTGTGGAGTTGGTTCAGGAGGCTCTCGATCTGGGGATTGATTCGGGCTATCACCTGGTTATTGCGGAAGATGGCGGGCGCGTTCTTGGTTATACGTGCTACGGGCCTATCCCGGGAACGGATTCGAGCTACGACCTTTACTGGATAGCCGTTCATCCTGATGCCCAGGGGCGAGGGCTTGGAAAAACTCTCCTCAAGAAAACCGAAGAATACATCAGGAATGCCGGCGGTCAGCGAGTCTACATTGAGACTTCATCTCGAAGCCAGTATGAGCGGACGCGTTGCTTCTACCTCTCGTGCGGCTACAATGAGGAAGCTCGCCTGGCCGATTTCTATCGGCCCGGCGATTCCAAGGTGATCTACAGGAAGAAATTGTGAGTGAGCGACTCGGTTGGTGTCCGGCCTTACTTCAGAGCCTTCTCCATCAGCACAGGTTCGGGCATCACGTCGCGGTAATTGACGTACAGTTCCTCGGCGGGACGGACCACGCGAAAACCGAAGTCTTCGAATAGCGGCCGTGACCAGCTGTTCGCGATCAATTGGACTTTGCGGCATCCCAGCTTTTCGGCAACGGCAAGCTGTTCGGCCACCAGACTCCGGGCGATTCCCCGGCGCCTGAACACCGGATCGACGGTCAGCCCGAACAGAAAGAAATAGTCACCTCGCGGTACATGCCGGGGTGGAAACGCTTCGCTTAAAGCGGCAGCTGTTGCATCGGTATCGGTCATGAAACTACAACTGAACCCCAGGATTTCCGTACCGGCCACTGCTATGATAAACCCCTGAGGGAAGAGAAGAAACCGACGTTTCAACTCTTCAAGCGATGCCCCCAGTTTCTGCCAGACCCGGCTTTCCAGTTGAAGGATCCGTTGCAGGTCTTCCATTCTGACTGGGCGGATTTCAGCAAGCAGAGTCACGGTCAGTTTTCTAGTATAACTCGTGGTCGAGGGGAGGAGGCGGCACGCGCGGTTGAGTCGCGCTGCGGGGTTTCGATACAACTCGCCAAAAAACGGCGAGTCACTCAACCGCCGCGCCTCGCCTCAACCTGTTGCGCGGAGGCGCGCTCCTACTGGCCCCAAGGTCGGTTCGTTCCGGTGGCGAGAGTGAGCAGCTGAAGGCGCGAGCGTGCCGGGAGAGCACGGCGGTTGAGTGCCGCGTTTTTCAGCGGTGTATCGAAACCCCGTGCTCTCCCGGTCGCGGTCGGTGGGTGAGAGAGAACACGAACAGAAGGTGTCTGGCGATCCAGCCGCGGGTACTTGGGGTAGTTCCTAACGCCGCCGTCCAGCTGCTGCTTGCTGCTTCAGGGCGCTGCTTGAGAGTCCGGGCCACAATCATCTGTAGGGTCCGGTAAAAGTTATAATATATCGGCGTGCCGAAAGCTTCCGAAGACCTCGTAAAACGCCCGGAGGATGCCCTTTATCGCACCGTTTATGCGCCTGTTGACCTGCGCGAGATGTTGGCTTCGGCGGAGAGTCGGTCCCGAATCCGGCGCCTGCCGCCGGTTCAGCTCTTCTTTGGGCTCAAGGAACTGAGCGACGAAGAGGTGGCCCTGCTGGCTCCCCATGTGACCCGGGAACAGTGGCAGGCCGTTATCGATCTCGATGTCTGGAGCCGCGACCAGGCGAACATCAACCACCTGATCAATCTTCAGCGTCATATTCTCTTAGCCGAAGATCCGGTCGCGAGAAAGTTAATTGCCGCGGCAGACGAAGAGCTCTGGGAGTTGGCGTTTGCCAGATTGCTGAAGGTCTACGCGAGGGTAGACGAGGAATTCGAAGGGGATCCGGGCGATTGCGAATACCTCGAGACCCCGGATCAGCAATACCTTGTGGTGCTACCCCGTAATCCTGATCTTGCCCGGGTTCTTCGGGCGATGATGTTGCGCCTGTATCAGATCGACCCCGAATGGACACGGCTCCGCCTCGAAAGCGCTCGTTTCAGAACACGAATCGAGTTAACTGAAACCGCCTATCAGAACCGGACCCGGCGAGTCGAAGAGATGGGGTTTCAGGATTACTACGAAGCGATCCTGATTTACTCTCCGCTGGCAAAAGGTGAGAAATTGCTGCGGAAGAAGAGTGTCAACGAACTGACGACCTTGCCTGCCTCCGCACGCTTTTCCCCGTCGGGCGGACTCCTCCTGATGCAGACGCTGGCTCAGCTGAGCCGATCTCAGGACATTTCCGGCTTGCTCGAGGAACTCTTCTTCGTTTGCAACAAGATACTGACCGTCGATCGTGTGTCGTCCGGTGACCCGAAACTCATCCGGAGAAGTATCCGGAAGGCTTTGACCGGAATGAATCTGGGCTTGGACCTCTGGTCGGAGGGAAGGCCGGAGCGGGCGCTGGCCGGCGTCCAAGAGATTCACTTTCAGTCGTTTTTCCGTCTCGGGTACACCAGGCTCCTGGAGTTGCGCGCAAAGGCGGAGGCGATCGTTCGAGAACAACCGCCCGCAACCGAGAGTCACGCCGGAGCTTTGAAGGGACTGCTTCGAACGTACCCGGTTATGAGCCGTCAGACCGAGCCCGGAGCAAAGCTTCGCTGGCGATTTTTCTCCACAAGGCGGGAGGTTGAAAAGGCCGAGAAGTGGCTGACCGCAATCGGCGGTCAGCCATGAGAAAACCTCTGATCTACTGTGTCAGTTCTGCCGCAATCAGGTCCATGTCTTTGAGCAAGCCAGCCTGATAGCCTTTGGGAAGTTGTGCCAGAATCGCTTCGGCGTTGGGTGCAGGTGAGTCGCCGCCCAGCAGGATCTGGCTTGCATTTTGCGATGCAAGTTCTACGGTTTCGCGTGCAAACACCCGTGCCACAGCTTTCGTGAACTCGGGGGACCATTTCTTCCCGTCCTGACATTCAGCTGCCTTGTGGCACAGCGCCTCTGCTACTTCGCCCCAGGTCATGATGTCGGACAGGAGGAACATGACATGCTGTGACTTGGTTAATTTCAGGTCTCTCGCCTCTTGAATGACATCAGCAAGCACCCGCAAGGTCGCTGCCACCGCGGATGCGCCTGTGTCGGCCGGGAGCGCAGCCAGACCGTCGGCCATGTCAAGGTAGTAGCGCCCCTTGGTACGCACCGCCTCACGCATTCGCATCATTGAAATGACATTCTGAAGGATTTCGCTTGTCCCTTCGTAAATAGTCGTGATTTTCACGTCGCGCTTGATTTTTTCGACTTCATACTCGCGCATGTAGCCGTACCCGCCAAAGGCCTGGATAGCATCGTTTGCGGCCGCGTCGCCTGCCTCGGTGGCGAAGTACTTGGCTACAGCGCCTTCCACCTGCAGATCTTCCTCACCGGAATCAAGCCGTCGCGCTACTTTTTCGATATAGGCCCGCGCCGCCTCCAACCTGACAATGTGAGGAACCAGG
>DAOTAI010000250.1:0-7541 GCA_035593865.1 Acidobacteriota bacterium | reverse complement strand
CGATTCCCTCCCTCGGTGAAACAAACGGCCAACGAGACCTGTTTCCCACGCAATTCACGTTGTAATTCGGCCATCTGATCACGGGAGTCGATTACTTCATAATGTCTTTCGGAAGGCTGTACAGCCGGAAGGAATTCGTCCAAAAGGCTGGTGAACTCAAGTTCGGCGAACAACTCGCGGGCGGCTTCCTGGTCAGGATCGCACCTTTTGAGCAGCTTCAAATCCAATTCCAACGGCAAGTCGCGGCAAATAGTCACCAAATCCCGGCTCTGTCGAATGAGCGCCTCGTTCTGCTGCAGGCTCTCGCGGTATGTCTTGCGTGAAACCTCGTCACGATGCTCTAGCAGATTTTCCAGAGAGCCGTATTGCTGAATCAGCTGCTTGGCTCCTTTGTCTCCAATTCCCGGAGCCCCGATTATGTTGTCTGAGCTGTCGCCGACCAGACTAAGTACGTCAACAACCTTTTCGGGAGGAACACCGAATTTTTCTTCCACGCCTTTTCGATCCAACCGCAACATCGTCCGGGTGTCCAGGATCGAGATCCGGTCGTTGACCAGCTGGAACATGTCCTTATCAATTGTCACAATGACCACGTCAATGCCTTGGTCCGCTGCCTGACGAGCGAGTGTTCCGATGACGTCGTCCGCTTCATACTTCGGATACGACAGGACGGGCACGCACAAAGCCTCGCAAACACGTAAGACGTAGGGGATCTGGGGTGCCAGATCATCGGGCATGGGACGTCGAGTCGCCTTGTAACCCTCGTACTGCTCGTGCCGGATTGTCGGGCCTGTCAAGTCAATCGCTACCCCCAGATATTCCGGCTGCTCCTCTTTGATGAGCTTCCGCAGCATGTTGGTAAAGCCATACACGGCATTGGTGGGCATGCCTTTCTTGCTGCGCAGCCCCTGAATGGCGTAGTACGCCCGGTAGATGTGCGACATGCCATCCACCAGGTAAAGGCGTTCGATTGCTGAGTTGTTCACAAGCGGTATGTTACCACCTGATTCGCGAGAATAACGCAGGGGGAGGAAACTGCAGGACCGCGTCGAGGCGCCTGTCATCCGAGTGGACAGTGGACCAAGTGGACCCAGTGGACGAAGTGGACAAAGATGAGTAGCGATGTCCACTTCGTCCACTGGGTCCACTTGGTCCACTGTCCACTCGGATGATAAGCGCCAGGCTTATCCGTCTGCTTCTTGCACGTTGACCCGCGATGTTCGCATCTCGTAGCATGTTTCGTGATGTCGCTGGCCGCAAAGCTCAATGTCATTTGGCGCGTGCCACTGATCCTGTTCCTGACTGCTGTCATGGGAACGATCAGTGTGATCTGTTCGCTTTTCGACGGCGAGGGGCGCAAACAGCATCGCTGTGCTGTACTGTGGAGCCGGATGATCCTGGCGATCGCTCGCGCCGAGGTACAGATCTCTGGGCTGGAGAATCTTCGTCCTGATCGGGCCTATATCTTCGCAGCCAACCATCTGAGCATGTTCGATATCTGGGTCTTCCTGGCCTATCTGCCTTTCCAGTTCCGTTTTGTGGCCAAGGAATCCCTGTTTCGATGGCCGTTTCTCGGCTGGCATCTGAGACGTTCCGGGAATATCCCCATCGACCGTCGCAACCCGCGTCAGGCGTTTCATTCTTTCGAAGCAGCCAGTAGAAAGGCTCATGCCGGAATCTCGATCGTAGTCTTTCCTGAAGGTATGAGAACCTGGGGAGAGACTGTTGGCCCATTTAAGCGGGGCAGCTTTTTGTTGGCAAAAAAGACCGGCGTTCCGATTGTCCCTGTAACGCTTATCGGGTCACACAGACTCCTGCCTCGCGGGTCAGCCATGATCCAACCCGGCAAGATCGAAGTTAAGATCCACGCTCCGATCGAATATGAGCAATACAAAGACCTTGACCTCCAGACTCTGGCGGAATCCGTTCACCAGACTGTGCTGAAGAGCTATCGGCAGGTGTCATGAAATTAAACCCCATAGATGTCGAAGAGATTCAATCGGCGCTTTCCGGAGCGGGAATCTCGGCGTGGCTTTTCTACGGCTTTCACTCTAACGACCCGATTGGGATCCGCATCCTTGGTTTCGGGCCCGACTATCATGCGACTCGGCGCTGGTTCTACATGATTCCAGCCGAAGGGGAACCGGTAAAACTGGTTCACAGGATCGAGTCCGGGATACTCGACCACTTGCCCGGACAGAAGCTGGTTTATCTTCGCTGGCAGGAACTGCGGTCAAATCTGGCTAAGCTCGTCGGAACTGCTGACACGGTGGCCATGCAGTACTCACCCGAAAATGCGGTCCCCTACGTCTCCAAAGTAGACGCGGGAACCCTGGAGTTGGTCAGGCAATGTGGCGCTACGGTTGTCTCATCGGCGGATCTTGTGCAGCTGTTCGAAAGCCGCTGGACTGACGAACAGGCTGATCAGCACAGAGCGACGGCGCGAACGCTGACAAGTATCGTTAATGAGGCCTTCGAGCGGGGTGCCTCAGCCTTGCGCGAGACCGGTATGACAACCGAATTCGAGATTCAGAAGTTCATCCAGCGTCGATTCCAGGAAGAGGGCCTCATAACCGATTCGCCCCCGATCGTCGGAGTGAACGCGAATGCCGCTAACCCTCATTATTCACCATCGGAATCGTCGCACTCCCCTGTGCGCAAGGGAGATTTCCTGCTGATCGACTTGTGGGCGAAACCAGCAACACCGGACTCGGTGTATGCGGACATCACTTGGACAGCCTTTTACGGCAAGAGCGCCCCTGAGCGGGTTATCGAAGTTTTCAATGTGGTTCGTGGTGCTCGTGATCGCGGCGTTCAGTTCCTCCAGGAGACTGCGCGGCAGGGTCGATATCCACAGGGCTGGGAGGTCGATGATGCTGTGCGCGAAGTAATTCGGGCAGCGGGATATGCCGATCAGTTCGTCCATCGGACGGGGCACAATCTGGGCCGCGAGGTTCACGGTACCGGGGTTAACTTCGACAACCTCGAAACCCACGATACGCGCAGCTTCCTGCCCGGTATCGCCTGCACTATTGAACCCGGAATCTATCTTAATCGATTCGGCGTTCGCAACGAGATCAACGTCTATTTCGGCCCGAACGGACCGGAGGTAACGACACCCCCGCAAGACTCGCTCCTCATTTTTGATGTGTAAGATGGGTAATAGGAAGATCTGAATGCAAAAACTGGCAGCTCTTATTCTGATTCTCTCGTCCGCCCTTTGCCTCGGCGCAGAGGCGACGTTAACGGGGCGGTGGATCTTCCACGGTCTCTCCGACAGCGGGGCAAAGATGCCGCTGTTCATCATTGAGATCCCGGCAGACGGCATGCCGACCATGTTAGGCACCACGGCTCCATTTGAAATCAAAGTGCGTCAACTCAAGCATGAGTCCGGCACTTTTGTCCTCGAGCTGATTGCCGACGAACATCCGCTTACGTTGACAGGCGTCATCGAGGGCGAGGCTATAAAGGGCAAAACCTCAGGACAGTTAAGAAACATCTCCTTTATTGCCGAACGCACCGAGATGAAAGAGCTGAAAAGGCTCGAGCCGACAAGCTCTGAAGAGATTGAAGCATTTCAGAAAGCCTACAATAATCCGGACCCCGAGGAGCGGATGACGCGTTTGCGCGGCTTCCTGGATCAGCACCCGAAAACCGCCCTCAAAACATCCGTCCTGCTGGAAGTCCTTGATGCCGCCCTGGAAAGCAACCAGCCCGACGACAAGATCGCCCCGATCGTTGATGAGGCTGTGGAATCGGCCGACGACAAGGCAATCGTAATGAACGAAGCTGCATACCGTCTGGCCCAAAGAAATCGCCTCCTGTTGAAGGCCGAAAAAATGGCACGAGAGGCACTCAAACTGGTCCAACCGGGGTCCGTGGCTAGAGGCAAATTCCTGGATACACTCGGCTGGACGCTTTATCGGCAGGGCAACCTGGAAGAGGCGGCTGCAAGTCTTCGCCAAGCCTTGGAAACTTCCCCTCGAGAAGCCATTATCGCCCTACATCTGGCTGAAGTGTATGAAAAGCAGGAGAAAAACCTTGCGGCGGTCGAGGCTTACCTACAGGCTTATGCCGGCGGCGGGAACCGCCGTGCCCGAATCACCGCACGAGAACTTTATAGAAAAGAGAAGGGGTCCCTGGAAGGATTCCATGAATTGCTCGACACTGTTTACCTAAGGCAGCCTCCGCTCTTTGACGCCGGGCGTTATGAGGGGAATGCATCCGGGCCGATCGTCGCGGAGTTGTTCACTGGCAGTCAGTGCGGCCCGTGCCAAGCCGCCGATTACGCATTTGATGGATTGCTCACCCGCTTCCCGGAACAGACCCTAAACGTGCTGCAGTATCATCTTCACATTCCAGGTCTCGACCCGATGACAAATCCCGACAGCATCGCCCGGGCGCGCTTTTATAAGATCCGCTCGACACCTGTCGCGATGTTTTCGGGAACTGACAAGCGCCCGGGAGGAGGCCCGGCCGCGTTGGCGGAAACAACTTTTCAACAATACCTCGAGGCTATTGATGCCCAGCTGCAGCCAGGCAAAAGGATTCCTGTCGAACTGCAAGTGAAGAGCGAGGGTGACACCATTTTGGCCCGGGGCAGGGTCGGCGTTTCGGCAGGTATGCAGAATCAGGACCTGCGCCTTTTCATCGCCCTCGTGGAGAAAACCGTTCACTACACCGGTGCGAACGGGGTCCATCTCCACAAAAACGTCGTCCGCAAACTGCTCAACGGGGCCGACGGCGCTCCGGTAGCCGGGCCGGAGTTCCAATTCGAGGAAACGGCATCGATTTCGGTTATCGAGGAGGAACTCCGAAAGTATCTGGACGAGGTCACCGGTGAATGGGAAGCGACTTTTGAGGATCCGCCCATTAAACTGAATCGCTCGGAACTGGCGGTCGTCGCCTTCGTCCAGAACGTCGAAACTTACCAGATCTTGGGTTCGGCTATAGCGACGGTAGAATAAAAGCGGTCGTGCGAAGCTAACTGACGTGGGGGGACTGAGAGGGATATCTCGGGTTTGGCCCACGGCGGGGTTTATCCGCTTTATCCGCGCGATCCGCACTATCCGTGGGTAACCAAGCCCGCGATGGCACGGATCGCGCGGATAAAGCGACGAATTCTTCAGACCTTCTCAGTCAGAACTTTGCCCTTCAGTCCGCACCCTGTAATGGATCAGCATAGAGAACCTGTCTATCTCGACGCGCTCCACCTCCTCAAATCGAGACTCCAGCTCGGCAACCCGGCGTTTGCTATCAGGATTCCAAGTAAGATACAGGACCAGGTACCAGAAATCCTCAGGATAGACCGACAGCCAATCCTCGCTCATGATATTTCTCTCGCGCCAATCGGAGTAATAGCGCATACAGAGAAAGTAGTCGTCGTCTGCGACGACGAGCGGCTTCTGAGCAGCACTTTTTTCAACATGCTCGGCAATCGCCCGCCAATCCGGGTGTGCCTGGATTAGGCGCTCCCGCAGCAGCCCCTCGATGTTATAGCCAAGGAAAAGCATCAGAAGACAGAACTTCACCGGGGCGAGATTGCCGAGAGACATCCGCAAATAACCGAGCAGCAATGGCGGGATCAGGAAAAAGAGGTACTTGGTTCGTGTCAGCGTGATGGTGTGGTGATAAAGATCGTTGGCAACGAGCAACAAATAAGGGACGCCGGTCAGAAGTGCGAGCAGTCCCATCGGATCAGGACCCGTCACCTTTTTCCAGCGAAGTATCAGATAAGACGCGAGGCTCACCACAACGATCGCCAAAAGGATCCCTGACTCAAAGGTCGAGCCGAACACCAGTCTGGAAATCGCATCGGTTCCCTCGCTGACAATCGTTTCGACGTAGGAACCCGGGTCCTGCGGACCCAAAACCCAGAGGCCTGATTCATATTTCCGCTCTCTCTGTCGCAACAACTGCGGAACCCATGGCAGGAAGAGCAAAGCTGGAAATATCAGGGCGGTGGCGCGCTTCCACACGCGATGCCGAAGGAGCAACAGGCCGGCTACCACCAGCTGTCCGGCATAAAAGAATAGAACATAGTAGTGGGTATACAGGCCCAAGGTGGTCGCAAGGACCCAAAGGCTCAGTCCGCCCAGGCTGGCGCGTCCTTCCTTCGCCTGGTAGTAAAGGCTGACAAACAACGACAGGGACAGGCAGACCAGAAAGAACGCCATGCTGTACATTCGCGCTTCCCGCGCCATCAGGAAGCACGAGGTGCTGACCCCAAAAATCAGTAGAATCCAAAGGGGCGAGCTTTGGTCCGATCCCCAGAGACGGCTGAAGCGCATCAGCACGACTATGCCCAAAGCGAGGAAGAGAATACTGAATCCTCGGCCGGAGACTTCCGAAAAACCAAAAAGGCGCACCCATTTTTCGAGCACCCAGAAGTAGAGCGGCGGATGGTTGTCATTTCGATAGGTCAACTCGGAAAAGGAGAGCCGAAACGAAGGTTCCTGGTCGCGTTCGCTCGACAGCCCAATATCGCGCGCGGTATAAATTTCGTCTTCCCAGTAACCGTAACGATCGAGGTCGTGCAGATAGAGGAGGAGCAGACCGACGGCCAGCGCAAACGCGAAAACCCTCCCCATGGTTGAACTCATTCGATGGAGGATAACACGGTTTTCTCGCAATCAAAGAGGCCGATACTGCAGGTTGATTGCGGACTGAAGCGCGCGGCGAGCTCGAGCGTTGCAGCGGTGATGTGATTAGCGGCTTTGAACCAGGCTGTTGGTCGGCGCGTCCATTCCCCTCCGGAGTTCAGCTTAAGAAAAAGCCAGACAGATCCGAGCGTCAGGGCTCGTTCCAGTATGCTTCCGACTGGTTTCACACAACGTACTCGCAGTCCTAGACTGTTGAGCCTGTCGATCAGTTCTGCAGGGTCATAGCGCCGGAAGTGCCCGACCACCTCGTCGTCCTTGCCCCAGTAATAGGTGTGCAGGGGCACGGTAAGAATCAATCGCCCGCCAGGCGCCAGCACGCGAGTGAGTTCCGCCAGCGCCAAACGATCGTCCGGAACGTGCTCCAGCACCTCCGAACATACGATCGTTCGGAAACTTGCCGTCCTCAATCCTAGGTGCTGGATATCCAGGACCGTGCACAAATATCCTTCTCCCTTCATCAGGCGCATCCCGGGTACCGACATGTCGGAGAGAATGGTGCCAGGACCGGCAGAGACCATTGGGGCGATCCCACTTCCAATGTCGAGTATCGGGACCCCGCACCCCCGCAGGCGTTTTTGGATGATTCTCCTTCTCAACTGGTAGTTGAACAGGTGCCGTTTGTACTGGATATAGTTGGGATTCTGATAAAAGGAGTCGAAAGCGGTAACCATGTGCCGGGATGATTATGAGTGCCAGGCGGCGTTCGTCACAACCGGCGTCCCATTGCCTTTACAGTACCGTCCCGGGTAAGGATGTATCCCTCCGGGAGAGTCGCCTCGATCTTTGGTCGGAAACCGCGGACGCTCCAGCCCAGCTCAATCAGCCGATCCAGCACGTGTGCCCGAATCCTGGGCCGGTCCTCCGAATCAAGATAACATT
>DAOTAI010000249.1:0-7564 GCA_035593865.1 Acidobacteriota bacterium | reverse complement strand
TTTACAACCAGATTGGCGCCACACTGCGGGCACAGCTCGTCCAGGACTTTGTCGGCGTGAACCTTGGTCCCGCCTTTTACTCGAACGATCTTGCGTGTGTTCCGGCATTCGGGATAACCCGAGCACGCGTAGAAATCACCATACCGTCCTTTCTTGAGAACCATCGGCCGACCGCATTTCTCGCACGGGTCGGTGGCCGGCGCCTCGGCAGCGTCGGGAGCGTCAGGAAGCACGTCTTTTGAGATCTCCTGTGTGTTCCTGCAGGCCGGGTAATTGCTGCACGCCAGAAACTTGCCGAAACGTCCCCATTTGATCACCATTTCGGAGCCGCATTTATCGCACTTGACTCCGGTCGGCGTCTCCTCCTTCTTGAGGTTCTTCATCTCGATCCTGGCCTGCTGCAACTCCCGAGCAAACTCCGAGTAGAAGTCCTTCAGCGTATGGACCCAGTCTTCCTGGCCATTCTCGATTTCGTCCAGATTCTGCTCGAGCTTGGCGGTATAGTCGTAATCGAAGATCTCATCGAAGTGTTTGACCAGAAGGTCGGTGACGACTTCCCCGATTTCGGTCGGTAAAAACCGCCCCTCCGGATCTTTCTTTACGTACTCACGTTCCATGATCACTGAAACGATCTGCGCATATGTCGAGGGTCGACCAATACCCTTTTCTTCGAGCGCCTTCACCAGTGTTGATTCGGTATAGCGGGGAGGCGGTTGAGTGAATTTTTGTTCGGGCAGAATTTTCAAGACTTTCAGCTTCTCGCCCTTTTCAATCCTGGGTAACAGGCCCGGCTCGTCCTCAGCTGGCGTTTCGTCCTGGCCTTCCTGGTAAAGCTTCAGGAAGCCGTCGAACTTTTGCACCGAACCAATTGCGCGAAACAGAGTCTTGCCCGCCTGAATATCGACCTGTGTCTCGTCAAAGAGCGCCGGGCTCATCTGCGATGCCACAAACCTCTTCCAAATCAGTTCGTAGAGCCGAAACTCGTCGCGATCAAGAAAGGCGCGTACCTGGTCGGGTGTGCGCAGCACCGAAGTCGGACGAATGGCCTCATGTGCATCCTGGGCGCCTTTTCGGCTCTGGTAAATGACTGCCTTGGCCGGCAGGTAACTATCGCCGTAAGTTCCCTTGATGAAGTCTCGCACCTCGTCGAGCGCCCCCGCCGCCACACGGGTAGAATCGGTTCGCATGTAGGTGATCAGACCGACCCTCCCCTCGTCTCCCGCTTCTACGCCTTCATAAAGACGTTGCGCCAGCGTCATGGTCTTCTTCACCGAAAAGCGCAGCTTCCTATACGCTTCCTGCTGCAGCTTGCTGGTGACAAAGGGGGGAACGGGCCGACGTTTCTTCTCTTTCTTCTCGATCGAATTGACTACGAAATCGGATCTCTGGAGCTCCGCCAGCAGTCCATCGGCCTCCACCTTGTTCGATATCTTGAATTTCTTCCCTTCATGCTTGATCGCCCGGGCTGTGAAAGCCGGCGGTTCGGAAGCCTCAAGCTGCGCAGAGAAGTTCCAGTACTCCTCAGGTTCAAACGCCCTGATTTCCCGCTCTCGATCAACCACCATTCTAAGAGCGACGGACTGGACTCGCCCTGCGGACAGACCGGTGCGGACCTTTTGCCAGAGAAGCGGACTGATTTTGTAGCCAACAAGACGGTCGAGAATCCGACGCGCCTGCTGCGCCGAAACCTTGTTGCGGTTGATTTGGCCAGGCTTTTTGAAGGCCTCGATAATCGCGCTCTTGGTTATTTCATTGAACAGGACTCGATAGATTGGCCGATCTTCGCGTCCATTCAGTTCTTCGGCGAGATGTTGACAGATCGCTTCGCCTTCGCGATCCGGGTCCGCCGCCAGATAAATAACGTCGGTCTTTTCAACGGCCTTTTTCAGTTCCCGGATTATTTTTTCCTTACCGGGGATCACTCGGTAGGTCGGCCGGAAATCGTTCTTGATATCAACACCAAGGGCGCGTTCTGGTAAGTCCTTGATATGTCCCGCGCTGGCTTTAACCAGATAATCGCGGCCCAGATATTTTTCAATGGTTCTCGCCTTCGCCGGCGATTCCACGATGACTATTGCTTTTGCCATTTTCTATGAATTCCCCGCCCCCGAAAAATCTATAGCATACTCCGGGCATGATCGTATATGAGCCCCGGATCGCCGGAAGAACGACCGCCACGGCCCAAACTTGCGCGTGGCACGCTCGAACTTCCGCGGCAACGCACCGAACATGCGCGCGGCAGGTTGAGGCGCGCCGCTCGCCTCAACCGCTCGTCCCCTCTTCGCCACTCCCCTCGGCCGCGGCCAGAGGGTTTCGATACACCGCAAAAAACGCGGCACTCAACCGCCGTGCTCTCCCGGGCCGCCCTTGCCTCCAAGCTCGATCCGGCATTCGTACGCTCCCAACCTCTACTCCGCCCGACAATACTGTCTCCCCGGGAGCTGCCGGATCAAACCCTGCATCTCAAGACGCAGTAGACACTGATTGAGTTGCGGCAAATCAAGCCTGGCTCTGGTTAACAGGACATCGAATGGAATCGCGTCATCGACCGGCAGAACACCCAGTACACTCTGTTCTGCCTCCGACAGATTCGATTTCAGGGTTTGGCCACCGTCGGTTGACGGCTCTGCCAAGCGCAATTGGTCCAGCACATAAACCGGAAGTCCTTCAAGGATGTCCTGTCTGTCAATCACGACTCGCGCACCCTGCTTGATCAGGTAATTGGGTCCATAACTTCCGGGACTGGTGATATTACCCGGAACTGCCCAAAGCTCGCGATTCTGTTCTAGGGTTGAGCGCGCAGTGATTAATGAACCCGAGAATTCCGACGCTTCTACTATCACCGTCCCATAGCTCAGTCCGCTGATGATGCGGTTTCTAATCGGAAAATTCTGAGGAGCAGGAAACGTGCCCATCGGAAACTCGCTAATAATGCAACCCTTTTCCCCGATACGCTCATATACCTTCCGGTTTTCCCTCGGGTACACGATATCCACTCCATTGCCCATAACCGCGACCGTCTTTCCGCCAGCTTCTAAGGCGCCGGCGTGCGCGTGACCATCAATGCCGCGGGCAAGGCCGCTGACTACAACCAGACCGGTGGCCGCCAATTCCCGCGCGAGTCTCTGCGTGACTTGCCGCCCGTACACTGACGCCCGCCTGGCGCCCACAATCGCAATCGCAGGGCCTTGAGTCAGGCGAACGTCACCCAGGCTGTACAGTACGACAGGCGGGTCATAGATCGTTCGAAGGAGCTGAGGGTAGAGATCATCAGCCAACGATATGACGCCGATCCCTTTCGCCTTCGCCTCCGCAAGGGTCTTTTCAGCCGCTTTTGCAGCCGATCCCCCAAGGATGAACGCGATAATCTCAGTAGAAAGGGCACGACGGGAAAGCTGGGAACGGGGCAGCTTAAACAGATTCGAGGGAAGTCCGCCAACTTCGCGAACCAGTTGATGAATTCGCGTGGTTCCCAAACCGGGCACCAACGATAAGGCCAGATAGTAAAAACCTTCTTCGTCCTTGTTCATTCTATAGGAAATAACGCTCGAGTCGGAAAATCTACGAAGGAAAATCTCGCATGGAGCGGCAGGTATCTTATTCCAATCGAATTCGTTATCCTTTCAGGGATGAAGGTGTCGTTCATAGAGTTTCTGAATGCTGTGCCGCTCGGCTGGGGCCTGCTTCAGGGCCAGCCGGACAACTCGGTTGAACTGGTTCTTGACGTTCCATCGCTTTGCGCCGATAAACTGGCCCGAGGAGAGACCGATGTCGGGCTGATCCCCGTTATTGAATATCAGAGAATCCCCGGACTGCGCGTTCTTCCCGGTATTGCAATCGCATCGAAGCATGAAGTCCGCAGCGTCCTGTTCGTCAGCAGGACTCCGATTGAAAAGGTCTCCCGGGTGGCGGTCGATCGTGCCAGTCGCACCTCTGTGGCGCTACTCAGGATTCTACTCGAGAAGTTCTACGACAATCCCGGAGTCGAGTTCATCACCACCGAACCCGAGCCGGACATGATCCTCTCGGAGCTGGATGCAGCACTTGTAATCGGAAACACAGCCTTGAAGATCCGGAAGCAAGGGTTGCTGGTCTACGATTTGGCCGGAGAGTGGAATCGGTTTACCGGCCTCCCCTTCGTTTTCGCTTTTTGGGCCTTCCGGGCAGGGATCAATGGCAAGGAGGGAGCGCAAGCTCTCTATGAATCCTTCGAGCGAGGACTGAAGAGCATTGACGAGATCAGTCGGGTGTATGGGGATCGCCTGAATATCCCCGCCGAAGAGGTTCGGAGTTACCTGCTCACTAATCTCGATTACTCCCTGGACGAGCCCAATCGCCGGGGGCTCGAGTGCTTTTATTCGTACGCTGCCCAGCTTGGGCTTATTTCCGAAGTCAGGCCCCTTGAGTTTCTGCCTGTAGAATCCAAGACAGGAGGCACGAGGCAAGGCATATGGTGAAGACCGGACTGGAAGTGCTTCTCACAGAGAGAATTGAACTGATCAGGGGAAAACGTGTTGGGCTGATCGCGAATCCAAGTTCCGTGAACGCGTCGTTGGATCATGCCGTCGACCTCTTGTTTCAACACCCCGACATTCGCTTGACGACCATCATGGGCCCTCAGCATGGCGCCCGGGGTGAGACCCAGGACAACATGATTGAATGGGAGGATTACCGTGACTCGCGCACGGGGCTGCCGGTTTACAGTCTCTACGGCAAGACACGCAAGCCGACGCCGGAAATGCTGCACGATGTGGATGTTCTGATCTTTGATGTGCAGGATGTCGGTGCCCGCTACTACACCTTCAACTACACCATGGCCCTGGCAATGGAGGGGTGCGGAGAACAGGATGTTGAAATCATTGTCCTCGATCGGCCCAACCCGATCGGTGGCTTGCAGCTGGAAGGACCTGTTCTCGATCCCGATTACCGCTCGTTCGTCGGGCTGTTTCCTTTACCCATCCGGCATGGCATGACAGTTGGCGAACTTGCCCGGTATTTCTCCGGTGAATGCGCCGTTGACTGCAAGCTGCAGGTCGTTCCGATGCAGGGCTGGCGGCGGGAGATGTATTTTGACCAGACAGGTCTGCCCTGGGTGATGCCTTCTCCCAACATCCCGACTCTCGACAGCGCGATTGTCTATCCCGGGCTTTGCCTCCTGGAGGGGACAAATGTATCCGAAGGACGAGGCACAACTCGTCCGTTCGAACTAAGCGGTGCGCCCTGGATTGATCCCAACACGCTGGTCAAGAGGCTCGATTGCATGCGTCTTCCGGGCGTTAAATTCCGACCGGTTCATTACATTCCAACCTTCCACAAGTGGAGCGGAACGATGATCGGCGGTGTACAAATACACGTCCTTGACCGGAACGCTTACCGGCCGTTTCTAACTGGACTGGCTTTGCTCATGGCCTATAGAGAATTGGGCGAAGATCAGTTTCGTTGGAACGACCCTCCTTACGAGTACGAATATGAGAAACTCCCGATCGACATTCTGTTCGGGAACGGCACCATTCGACAAAGCATCGAGCGAGGCGATTCACTCGAGCAGATCGAGGCGAGCTGGCAGGAGGAGTTGAAAGCCTTCGCCGAGAAACGTGAGCGGTATCTTTTGTACTGAAAAGACCGAATGTACATCGAAACTGAAGCGAAATTCGAAGTGAAGCCAAACGAACTCGAGGAAATTCGCGCCCGGTTTCTCCAGATGGGTGCCGTGCCTGTCCTTGGCCCCGACACCGAAGAAAACCAGCTTTTTGATTTTCCCGACCGTCGACTGGCTCACGCTGGCTGCGCCTTGCGGCTTCGCTCCTACGCCGGGCGGACTGAAGTAACGTTTAAAGGCCCAGTTCAATCCGATCCTCTCTTGAAAAAACGGGAGGAGATAGAGACTTTGGCGGAAAGCGCCGACGCACTGAAGAGAATCTTCGAACGCCTCGGCCTCGTGGTCTGTTTCGGCTACAGCAAGACGCGGGAGATCATGCAGTACCAGGAAGGATCGGACAGATATCAGATCTGCCTGGACCAAACTCCAGTCGGAAGCTTTGTGGAAATCGAAGGCTCCGCCGAGGGAATCAAGCAACTGGCAGCCGCCTTTGGCTGGTCGGAATTCATTAAGAAGAGCTACGTAGACCTGTACCAGGAGAGGCTGCCGTGAAGGCCCTGGTTCTGGCAGCCGGCCGGGGCACCCGTCTCTTTCCTCTGACCCTCTTTCGAGCAAAACCAGCTTTCCCATTCCTTGGTCGTCCGATTATTCAGTATTCTCTGAATACACTTCGGAAAGCTGGGGTCGAGGAGGTGATCATTAATCTTCATCACCTTCCTGATACCGTCAGACAAGCGGTCAAGCCCTTTTCCGGGGTGCGGTTTTCCTATGAAACCGAGATACTGGGAACCGGCGGCGCGATCGGAAAAGTCAGAGACTATCTCGCCGACGATGATTTCGTGGTCTGTAACGGGAAGATTTACTTCGAGGATGATCTCCGGAAAGCGTTCGAGTTTCACAAGGCATCCGGCGCCCTTGTCACTCTCGTGCTCGTACCCTTCCATCAACATCCCCACTTTAACCCTGTATTCGTCGATGCGAAATCAAACATCAGGGGTTTCGGGCCTGGCTACCAGGCAGATCCGAATGATAAGCCTTACGTTTTCACCGGGGTACATGTTCTTTCTCCGCAGGTTTTAAGCTATATCCCGGAGGGGGCCTCTGATTCGGTGCGTGACATTTACGTGCCGCTGATCAGGGAAGGTAAAGCCGTCAAGGGGTTCATCAGCCAGTCCTACTGGTGCGAAATCAGCACTCCCCGGCGTTACCTTGAGAAGTCCTTTGAGGTATTGAAGCGACATAACCGAAACGTTAGCATAGTCGCGGGCGAGAGGTCGACACTCCACCCGACGGCGACGGTTCATCGTTCCATCATCTGGGATAATGTGCGGGTTGGTGAGCGCGCTTACCTGAACAACGTCATCGTCGCCGATAACATCACGATCCCGGATAGCGCCCGATTTGAAAATGCGATCATTACGCCGCCGGTTGATTTCGATGAGAGCAGAGGTTACCGTCGAGAGGCGGACTTCGTGGTCTGGCAACTATAGAGACCGCGGTCGGTTCCCTTGAGTTTTACTAACCGATTCGGAGACTATGAGATAAATGAATGAGAGTTCCTTCCCCCCCGTTCAACAACGCCTGATGGAGTTCATTCGAGAGAGATTTCAGCTCGGCTACAATCACTACAACGTCCAAAAACTGATTGGAGACGCTTCTTCCCGCCAGTACTTCCGCTTGGTCTTTGAGAACGGGGGATCGTACGTTCTCGCCGCTTACCCTGAGCCGTTTAAGCTCGCCGACTTCACTTACCAAGCTGTGTACGATATTTTCCGGACGGTTGGGCTGCCCGTTCCAGAGATTGTGGCAGTTGATGGAGATCTCGGGGTTGTGCTCCAGGAAGACCTGGGAGATGAGTCAGTTCAAAAGCGGTTGCGCCAGAGCACGCCGGAGGAACACTGCCGGCAGTTATGCCGCGCGATCGACCTGTTGATCGCGATTCAGACCGAAGCTCACAAAGTTGTC
>DAOTAI010000248.1:0-7576 GCA_035593865.1 Acidobacteriota bacterium | reverse complement strand
CACGAGAGCAGGCTTTCCACTGATCCGGCCGCTGCCGTTGAAACCAAGCGAGCTTATGGACACAGAACTCGGAGCCTCCCAGACCCAGGCCTGTCGTGGCGAGGAACCGGGCACTCGACCACAAGGCCTCCAGGCGCGGATCTGCAGTCGCCCGGCGGTCCGGCCAAAGGATCAGCGGGGTGAGCGGCGACTGCTCGGCGTCCATGAGCAGGAAACTGTTAGCCTGGGACGAATAGCTGAGCGCGCGGATCGCCTCCCGGTTGGCTCCGGCGTTGAGCAGCGCCTCGCCCACTGCCTTTGACAGATGGGCCCAGAAACGGTCAACGGGCAGCTCACAGGTGCGATCGGGCCCTTCCCGCTTCTCGATGGTCACCCGTCCCAAACCCCGAAGTTGTCCCAGACGATCGAACAGGGCAGCTTTGAAACAAGTGGTACCCAGGTCAACAGACAGAACCAGTTCTGTATCAGCCATAAGGAGTTTACCGAGATCGCGACCGGTAATGATCCAAGAGTTCGATCGTACGCTCCACTAGAATCCGGCCGCTTTCCGGCGCAAACAGCGCATTGGAAGCCTCGTAAGCCCTTTCGTTCACGGCTTCCGGGGTGACAATGTATCCCTGCAGCTCACCGTTGGCTAAGGAGATAACGTACGTGAGCGGCCGACTGCCTTTTACAGCCAGGGCATACTCGACAAAGATTTCACCCTGCCATCCGACAAAGGCCCAGGGACCTATCGAAATCAGCTGAATCTCAGCTGGGAGGACTGAGGCGTAGGACTCCTCCAGACGGCCTTCCGCCGCTGCTCGCGCCAGTGTCAGCGTTTCCTCCGCACCGAACCAATCGACTTCTGCGGTTCTGATCGCCTGGCGCGACCCTTGGGTCCTTTTGAGCTCCTCCAGCCGTCGTTTGGCGTCGTCCCGAATTGTCTGGGCTTCGAACAAAGTGGGCAATTGCCGGCGCGGCAGGTCCGTGAAAACCTGTCTCACGCCGATCTCGAGGGCGGTGCAATAACGAATGGACGGTATAGCCTCGAGTACGGACTTTGCGAGCAGAGCCCCAAGGCGCTCAGCTTCGTCGAAAGTATTGGAGCGAGTCACATGGCGAGGGCTCTGGTTCCCAGCCGGTCCGGTATGATACAGAACCGGGCAGCCATCCCCGAGCAGTTCGTTCTGAAGATACTGACGGGCCAGGCCCGGGAAATCCCCGCTGATCAGCCGCGAGTCCTCGTGCAGGACGGTAGGATGCATGGAACAGATCAGCATGCACGCCAGCGGGCATCCCGTGTGAAGACTGCGAATCATGAGAATCGGAACTTCTCGATCGGTCGGACCTTCAGGATCACGTCGGTTGGTTCCAAGACCAACCACTTCAACGCAGGTCAGCCCGGCCTCGGCCGATTGAGCCGCCTCAAAAGCCTTGATCCCTGCTAAAACGATGCGATCCTCAATATAACGGACATAAGCAGGGTCGGTCTTCGGCACCGCCTGATCGGCCTCGTTGCTGATATAGTCGAGCGTCATCGGACCGGAGTGCGTGTGGGTGGCGGTGACCATGATCGCCTCAGCGGGCACAGCCGTGGCGGAACAGATTCGCTCACGGATCCGTTGAGTGCTTTTTTTGCCGATCCAGATAATATCGTTGGCTATAAACATCGCCTCGCTCTTTCCATCGGAAAGGTACAAGGCGCTTGAGAGTAAGGGGTCGTGCACGCCTGTGCTGTAGCGTGGCACGAAAGGATAACCATAGAGAAACTGCGAATCGACCGGGGTAATGTCGACAGCGGCCGCCCCGGCCTGAAGTTGTTTTGTCATTCCTGCCTTTCTAAAGTTGTGGATGCCCTCCAATCCAGGTTTGCTTGACACGTAGATCGGCATCCAGCTGAACCAAGTCCGCGTCAAAACCTGGGGCGATTCGTCCCTTGCGGTCGCCAAGCCCGAGAATGCGGGCAGGAGTCGCGCTAAGCATTGCCACGCCTTGCCAGAGATCCAGCCCCAGCATCCGGATTGCGTTCCGCAAGGCGGCGTCCATCGTCAGGCCGCTGCCTGCCAGCGCGCCCGGAATCGGACCATCGTCGCCCATGCGCGCCGGGCCACCTTGGTAGGCAAAAGTCACATCGTAACCAGCAAATCGGTAGGGGCGGCGCTGCGGCGGAAGTCCGGCGCCCACGTTGGCATCCGTGATCAACGCAACTCCGTCAATCCCTTTACAGGCAAGCGCCATGCGGCACGCCACGGGAGCGACGTGCTCACCGTCAAGTATGAAGTCCACACTGACACGCGGATCGGCAAGGACCACCTCTACCGCCCCGCAGGGGCGCACCCCCGGCTCCGGCTCAGGTGGCACGGGAAAAACGTTGTAGAAGTGCGTGGCGTGCCTGACACCCGCCTCAATGGCAGCCTCCGTCTGCTGAACAGACGCCCGGGTATGGGTCATGAAAACTGGGGTTCCCCCGGCAGCCATGATTGGAAGCAGTTCGAGAATGCCTTCGAAATCGGGCGAGACACTGAAGATAGCACTATAGGGTCGGCAGGCCTCAATAAGCCTTTCCACCCGCCGAGGATCCGCGTTCCCCAAGGCTTCCCTGGGTAAAGCCCCGGTCAGGGTCAGAAACGGTCCTTCCAGGTGAAAACCCAACACCCGCGCCCCGTCCGGTTCGGCATTGGCCAGGGAGGCCAGGAATTCGGCATCTTCATCTGGCCGTCTTGGCGCGACAGTCGGAAGGAAGCCGGTCACTCCGTACTTGGGAAGCAGACCGCACAGCCCGGCCAAAGCATCTGGCCCGTCGTCAACAAGGTAAAAGCCGGTCCCGTGAATGTGGAGATCGATAAAGCCGGGGGCCAGGAAGTCGCCTCCCAAGTCGATTCTCTCCTCCACCACCTGATCGTTCAGCTGTTCTCTCGGCGCCACAGTTTGGATAACCCCGTCTTCCACGAGGACAGAAAATCTTGGCCTGGCTTGGCCCGGCAACACCACGGTGGCATTCTCGAACAGACGTCTTCGTATTCTCATGACGGCGTCATCTGGCAAGGATGGCCCTGGCAACCGTTTCGGCAATGATTGCGGCGCCGGCGGCATTCGGGTGAACCTTGTCGGGGAACAGCTCCGGACAATCCACAAGATTGGAGTAGACGTCAATCAGTCCGACTTGTTTCTCCTTCGCCACAGCTCGCAGCAACGGCATGATCTTTTCGTGCAGATTCGTCATCCTCTCGTCGTCCCTTCCCGGAATGAGCGGAGCGGGCAGGCACAACCAGATCGTCGGTGAACTGGGAAGCCCGGCGAAATGATCGATCAGCGCCCGGCAGTCGTCTGCAAACTGCGCACCCCTTTCCTGCCACTCAGGCGGGTGGGCGTCATTGGTTCCTAGCATCATAACCACGATATTCGGCTGAAAATCCGTCGCCGCCTGAAACTCGGGGACGCTGCGATATGGCCTGCCTGATCCCGAGAGCATTGTCACGCCACCGTGGCCAAAGTTGCGCACGTTATAACCCGGCCCCAAAAGCCTCCCCAGCACGGCCGGGTACCCGTGTTCCTCGGGATTCGGAATACCGTGCCCCCGAGTGATGCTGTCACCGACGCAGGCAACACGAATCGGCTGCCGGGGACAGGATCTCATGCCCAACACCCCGAAAAGAGCAACACCAAACAGCAAAGAAACCAGCAGGGTCCTCCAAGTGCGGGCATGGATTGAACCCTTTCTCAGCATGCGCCTCCCACCAAACCCAGGCGCTCGAGGCAAACACGGATCTCCTGCCTCTCGGTCTCGGAGACCGTCAAGTTCGGCAACCGGGAATAGCCGCCGGGAAGCCCCCGGCACTCCATGGCGGCTTTAAGCGAGCGCCACCACCCTATCTTGAGGGCCACTTCCATGAAAGGGACTTCAATTTCACGAACGATTCGGGTCGCCTCCGCCAGATCACCGGCGCATAGAGCGGAAAAGAACTTGATTTCCACGGCGGGAGCGAAATTGGCCACGCTGCCAAAATAGGCGGGAGATCCCCATAAGTGTCCCCACAGGTAGTGCCCCATGCTACCTCCACCAACGATGGCCAATCGATCTCCATAGCGCAGGCAGAGGTTCCGGTAGAGGAGATAGTTTCCTGTGGCCTCCTTTGCGCCCACTATGTTCGGAATCTCGGCCAAACGTCCCATCAGCTCGATGTTTTGCATCACGTCGCGATTGCTGTAGACAACGATGGGAATGTCGTTCTCTTCAGCAATGGTTCGGTAATGCTGGTAGACCCCTTCTTCGCCGTCATACAGGTAGTACGGAGGACAAACCAGCACCGCGTCGGCGCCCTCCTGACGGTCGAGCTTAGCCAGTCGGCTAGCCAGGGCCGTTCCCGAGTGACTCGCTCCGGCGATGACGATTGCCTCGCCGGCTGCCTCCTCGACCACGGTCGCCACAATCCTTCTGTGCTCCTCCTCGGTGACCGTGTAGAACTCGCCGGTGCTCCCCAGTGGCGATATAATGCGAATGCCCTCATCCACTAAAAAACGGGTATACCGGCGCACGCCCGCGTAGTCGACCGAACCGTCCTGGCTAAACGGAGTTGGCATAGGAACAATGGGGCCTCTCAAGCTTTCTCGGAACCGTTGCCATTTCATGGTCGCCTTCTCCTTCGGTTTGTCCTCCGTAGCCTCCGCGAAGCCATTCCTTCGGACAAGACCCTAGCTTGTCCGGACAAGACCCTAGCTTGTCGCGCCTGCTGCCTCCTCACGTTCCCGTTGTTACCTTGGCAGGGGTTTGCGGACGCCCAGCTACTGGACCTTCTTTCGGATCGTGATAGAGCAACGGGCTTTCTGGCAAGCTTCGCTCAAATCGATGTGGTATTCAAAGCCTAACGGCTCCAGCACTCTCCGGTACAGGACGTCGCAGTGCTCACAGTAGTCCGGATAGGGCTCCAGATCAGCGTCCTCAAGCAGACGCCCCATGCTAGGACAACGCCTCATCTCGATGGTGAAGACTCCCTGTTCCTCGTCGAGAACCATGCGAAAATCGGCAGCTTCTTCAGTAAGCGAATGGCTCCAGTACTCGTAGCAGCCGGCCAGCCCCTTTTGAGCAGCAAGATCGCGGAGGTTTCCGAGGAAAGCATCGGACAGGCTTTCCCAGAAACGGACGACCGCCTCTTTGCCCCCAGTCGCATGCAGAAACTTGAAAAGCTCGCTGTATGCGGGGATGAATTCGGTGCAGGCAATCATTTTGATTCCGTCTCCTTCCAAAACTTCTGTACGCACCTGCCTTCACCCGGCTCGTACTGGCACGAAGCCGAGTACCCGGCCTCCGCGCAAATCGTTTCGTTGACCACAACCGTTGTCTCACAGTAGCGAGTGGTAAAAAGCTGGCCGGTCTTTTTCAGATGGGCAATGGCCGGGCACTCTTCGACGGTCAGAACCAGCGTCTGTCCCTCGTACTCCATCCGGAACTTCCCGCCCTCCCGAGTGAAAACCTCCTGCCAATGTCTTTCCAGCGCGGGTAACCCCTCGGCCCTAAGTCTCCGGACGAGTTCCTTGTAGTTCTTGCGCCCTACTTCGACCAGGTAATCTCTGGTCGCCTGAGGACCTAGCTTTTGATCAAGGTAATAAATCGAATAGCACAGGGCGCCGTGGAAGTCCTTGTGCAGATATTCGTGATCGCTGGCCTGGCAGTCCAAAATCTTCAGTTTGCTGTCAGGATCGGTCATTAGACTTTCTCCTCCGCCCTGCGGCACCTGTTCAGCGGCGTCCATTGACCGCCCCTCTCTCCGCAACTCCGGGCTACTATACAGAAATTCCTTGCGAGGAACCTGCTTTTCAAGGATAATTCGGCCGGTTGAGCGTGTCAACAGTTAACAAAAGAACTATAATCGTAACCTGGTATTCGTCGCCGGCCGCGCAGCCAGTGATCAATGAAGGGAAAAGCAAGGGGCCTTCTCGGGTTCAGGCACGACACCAGACTGGAACTAGATCAGGAGCAGGCACCGTAGAGGGTTTTAACCGATGACTTCTGGCGTATTCAGCGTTTTTGACTGGTCAATCCTGGCCGCCTACATGGCCTTGTCGATTCTCATCGGCGTCTCGTTTTATCGAAAGCAGGAGAGCAGCAGCGATTTTTTCCTGGCCGGGCGGGGCATGTCGTGGTTTCCAATCGCCATTTCCATCATGGCAACTGACTTGAGCGCGATCAGCTACATGGGGGTGCCGGCTCTCGTCTATCAAAAGGATCTGAAGTACTTTCTTGGGATCATTGTCCTCTCCGGCACGATGGTCGTCGTCAGCGTCCTCTTCGTCCCGATTTTCTTCCGCCTTAAACTGTTCACCGTTTACGAATATCTTGAAGGCCGCTTCAGTGTTGCCGTTAGATCTTTCGCTTCGACCCTATTTCTGGGGGGCCGCACGGCCTGGCTGGCCAACACCATCTATGTCCCGGCGCTGGCCCTGGCCGAAATCACTGGCCTGAACATTTACCTGACCATCATAATCTGCGGAGTCGTAACTACGAGCTATACCATTCTCGGTGGGATACATGCCGTCATCTGGACTGACTTTCTTCAGTTTTTCGTCCTGGTCGGCGGGGCCTTGGCTATGCTTTACGTCGTGGCAGCCTCTTTTGGTTTCGACTTTGGCGAGATCTGGACGATCGCCTCAGTCGGCGGTCACACTCGTCTGGTCGATTTCTCACTTGACCCGAGTCGTGAATTCACTTTCTGGGGGCTCCTGTTCGGCCTTTTCGTCTATAACCTGGCCTCTTATTCCTCGGATCAGATCATTGTTCAGCGCTACCTCACGACCAAGAGTCTGAAGGACACTGCTCGGGCGGTGCTCGGCAATGGCGCCATGATCCTGCCAACCATGATCATCCTGTACTTCTGTGGTGTAAGCTTCGTCGCCTACTACGCACTGCACCCCGACCTTGCCGCCACCCTGTCGAGCCCCGATCGGGTCTTGCCTCACTTTACTGTCAATGTCCTGCCGACCGGACTGCGAGGGCTAGTACTGGCCGGAATTTTCGCCGCCACTATGTCGAGCATCTCGGCGGGCATTAATTCAGTGGCCACTTCAGTAACCAAGGATTATCTGACCCGTTTTTCGCTGATCCGGCCGGAACGAGAATTGCTGTTCGGGCGGCTGACAAGCATGTTCTGGGGTGCGCTTGCCACTGGTTCGGCAATGCTGCTGGTCAACTGGCAACTCACGATCATCGAAAAATTCGCCACTATCTACTCCTATTTCGCCGGCCCATTGGCGGGAATTTTCCTGCTGGGCGTTCTGACGACCCGTACGCAAGCCTGGAACGCAATCGTGGGTGCCCTGACAGGTATCAGCCTGGTCAGTATGGTCGCCGTGAACACCGATTTTCACTGGCTCTGGTACGGCCCGATCGGATGTGGAACAACGATCATTGTCGGTGTGCTGCTTAGCCGGTTTTCTACTCCCACGAGCCGGGATGTCAGCCGTTACACTTTGGCCGGCGCCCGTGCTTCCGGCCGGAGTGGATGGTGACGCGATCCACGTCGTAGCGAAGACAGTTCAGTAGGGCTAGCCCGGATTTCTCACACACTTAATGAAAAAAGGGCCGCCTTTTGTGGTATAA
>DAOTAI010000247.1:0-7608 GCA_035593865.1 Acidobacteriota bacterium | reverse complement strand
CAGTGAGGTCGGCACGTATAGTCTTTTGAACCTCTCCTTGGGCCGGTATCAAATCAAGGTCGAACTCCCAGGATTCAAGACATTGATTCGCGACGGCGTCGAGCTTTCACTGAACCGGAATGCGAGAGTCGACTTCAAACTGGAGCTGGGTGAACTGGCCGAGACGATTTCGGTCCAGGCGGACGCACCTTTAGTCGAGGCAACCTCCAACGAAATGGGCGCGCTTGTAGATCAGCGTCGTGTCCAGGAATTGCCTCTAAACGGCCGGAACACTCTGAGCCTGGTCAGTCTGATTCCTGGAGTTCAAAAGCTGGAATCACGGACCGAGCAGGGATTTAACATCAACCCGGTAGCAGTGAACGGGACCAGACCCGAGCTATCCAACATGCTGCTCGACGGCGGAGACAACACCACCACTCTGCGCAACTACGGGAGTCCAGTCCCCAATCCCGACGCGGTTCAAGAGTTCCGGGTGATAACAAACAACTACAGTGCCGAAACCGGCCGTTCGGTTGGCGCTGTTGTCAATGTGGTCACCAAGTCGGGAACCAATCAACTCCACGGCAGCGCCTTCGAATACCTTCGCAACGACAGCCTCAACTCGGACAACTTCTTTCTGGGCGCCCCGGACAAACTCGACCAGCATCAGTTCGGCGGTACAGTTGGAGGGCCGATTGTCAAAGACAAGACGTTTTTCTTCGCCTCGTATCAAGGGTTCCGCCGCGCCCGTGAACAGTTCAAAAATACGGCCCTGGTTCTCACCGAGCGGGAGAGAAGAGGCGATTTTTCGCAGTCGGTTTTTCAGGGTAAACCGGTTACGCTGATTGACCCCTTAAGCGGGGCGCCTTTCGCCAACAATCAGATCCCCGAGTCACAGATAAGTCCGGTCGCCAGGAAGTTCCTAGACCTGGTGGTACCTTTGCCAAACAATCCGCAAAGGGGACCGAACGGATATACCGTCACCATGCCGCTCTCGGATCCAGCCAACGAGGTTTTGGCGAAGATCGACCACGTCTTCAGTGTCAACCACAAGCTGAGCGGTTCCTATTTCTTCAACGACTCCGTTATTGAAGAGGCTACCAGCGAAATCCCGTTCCATTTCCGGGACAATACGAACCGGCAGCAAAACATCAACATTCACGAGTACTGGACGATAAGTCCGACCGTGCTTAATCATCTTCGTCTGACCTATGCTCGCAGTGCCGGATCCCGCGCGCTGCGCGCCGAACCGATGATTTCAGCTGCCGATCTTGGCATTAAGTACGGCAACCTTCCGTCCGGACCGCCCGTGGCGCCCGGCTTCAGTGTTTCAGGCTACTTTGGTGCCGCGGCCAGTTCAGGAGGGCCGAAGACCTCCAACAACTATACCCTCGCGGAAGGACTGGACTGGATAAAGGGCCGGCACAACCTGAAGTTCGGCGGAGAGCTTTGGTTGCGTCGTTTCTTTGACGTCACTCAGGACTCTCGTAACGGCGGCGAATTCCAGTTTACCGGCAGAGCGGCAGGAAACTCCGCCGGCGACCTGCTCCTGGGCTACGTGAACCGTTTTCGATATCGAGAGGCGAGTTACAAGAGCAATAACCAATGGGCGTTTTACTGGTTCGTCCAGGACAATATTCGATTGAACAGCCGCCTCTCGCTGAACCTGGGAGTGCGCCATGAAATCGACATGTACCCGGTACATCCGCTCGACCTCATTACTGCTTATGTGCCGGGCATGCAGTCCACTTGCGTACCGCAAGCGCCGACGGGCATAGTGTTCCCCTGCGATCCCGGAATTCCCCGAGCCGGGTTGAAAAACGACTACAACAATATCGGACCGCGCGTCGGCCTCGCGTACGATGTACGGGGCGACGGCCGGACAGTTTTGCGCGGGGGTTACGGGGTCTCCTACGCTTTTCAGATTTTTAACACGTTGCAGGGCGGCCAGATCAATATTCCCTGGGCGCTGATCGCCGAAGTGCGAAACACCGCCCCGGCCAACCAGCCAACCAGCATACTGCTGGAGGACCCGTTTGCTTCCGTGCTTGGGGGGAATCCTTTTCCTCTCAAAGTCGATCCTGAAAACCTGGTCTTCCCGGAAAGCGGTAACTACACTTCCAACGCGCTCGACCTTCCCTTTGGGTACGTGCATCAGTTCAACTTCTCAATCCAACAGCAAATCGGACCATCCATGGTTACCGAACTTTCCTATGTTGGAAATCGAGGACGTAAGCTGATCGGCGAATTTAACATCAACCAGGCGGTGCTCAGTCCGACTGGAACCACCAAGGATGTTAACGACCGCCGTCCCTTTGGGCCCGCACCGTTCCTCGACCTGTCGATGTTCAAGAGCGCTGTCAGCTCCTGGTACGATTCCTTCCAGGCTCGCATCGAGAAGCGATTCAGCAAGGGATACACCCTGCTCGGCTCCTATACCCTCGGGAAAGCTCTGGATTACGCTTCCTGGCACGCTTCCGGCGGCAGCTGGTCGGATCCCAGATATCCTGAACTCGACAAGGGGAGAGCGGACTTCGACCAACGACACATTCTGGCCCTCTCGTTCCTGTGGGAACTGCCGTTTTTCGCGCAATCGGGCGGCATCAAGAAGTCGCTGTTGGGCGGGTGGCAGTTGAGCGGCGTAGGAACGTATTATTCCGGAAACCCGGTTACAGTCACCTGCGAAGAGGATCACGGCATCGACGGTGTAGATGGCAACGACCGCCCGAATCTTATCGGCGACTGGAGGAAAGAGGCTCCCTCCCCCGAGCAGCTTCGCTCCGGAGCGACCTGGTTCAACACGGCTGCTTTCGAAGCGAACAACGTCGGGCAGATAGGAAGCTTGGGGCGCAATGTTGTTCAGGGACCCTCTTACCGGAATCTTGATGTCGCGCTGTCAAAGAAATTCAGCATCACAGAGGGGCACTCGGTCAGTTTCCGGCTGGAAACATTTAACGTTTTCAACACCGTGAATCTCAACAGCCCCGATTCAGACTTTGACAGCGGAGATTTCGGATTGATCACGTCCGCCGGGCCTTCCCGGATCTTCCAGATCGGTCTCCGATATGACTTCTGACAGGCCAGCTTAATGTGAGGCGGTGCGGCGTCAAAACGACCCCCACTCCCCGCCGACTGCGACGCCGCACCGCCTGGCCTCCCGGAGTCTCGTATGAGTTTTACACCGTTCGCGTCATCCGCAGATTTCGCCACGGCCGGTGCCGATCATTGCTTCAACGTGCAGAGGATGTCCTCATACGCGTTCAAGACTACCCGCTCAGGCTTTTCGGGCAGATCGACGACGATTTCATTTGAAGTCATATTCCCGATCATTCGCGCGACTCCCAGCCGCATGATTCCCTTCTTAAACTGCAGGTAAATGGGGACCGGCATCCGGAACGTCTCGTCCACATTCGCCTGGCTCAATTTCATCCGCAGCCTTGTTTGCCCCTTCTCATTGGGTTCGAAGGTGTACTCCACGCTATACTCCGGAAGGTAAACGCCTTCCACCCACTGGCGGAAAAACCAGTCGATCTTGCCGTTCTCCTCGAGGTCCATTGCGGGTGTCATGTGCTTTTGGACCACGAGGGCAAAGTCCTCGGTGGACACGTCCTGGTTGAAATGCGTCTTTACGAAATCCTTCATCATTGCAAAGAAGCGCTCGTCACCGGTTTTCGGGTCCCACATCATCATGCGTAACATGTGAATGATGAAACCGCCTTTGGCGTAAATCACGCGGCTCGCGGGACTTCCGTTACGCCCGCAATTCAGCCGGTATCCGAGGTTGACCGACCTAACGTCGATGGCCCGCCAACCCTCCTTGTTGCGCTCAATAAGATCCTCCCTGCTCTCTTTCCAGAAATCCTGGAGGCTGTTCTTCTTATAAACGGCTTGAGCAAACATCGATGCCGAAAACTCCGCCAGTCCTTCGCTGAGCCACTGATCGCGGTATGATTGCCAGCCAACGACATGGCCCCACCATCGATGAGAAACTTCGTGTGCGGCGACGTACCTGTAAGAAAGTCGATCCCGATCAAGCCCTAGCTGATGACGGAAGGTGCTGTCGAGGAATGCCGATAACGGCATATAGACGAGCATAGGCCACGCTTGTCCAAAACTTACAGACGGCTGCTGGGTCAAGGCGATCCGACCGTAGTGCAAGAGACCATAGAGGTTCGAGAACAGGTTGATGCTGGCTGTTGCCTCACTTTGCGCCTTCTCCATCATGCTGACCGTGTTCAGCGCGCCGAGCGTCGTCTCCGTGCCTTCAGCCATCAGCTGAATTTCCTTTAGATAGTCCGGAATATACTGATTTGCGTACGTCTCGATCGCATACTTCGTGCTCTGTTCCGTCTTCGAGTTCTTCTTGAACTTCCCGTAGTTGAAGCCGGCTACCGACAACGGCAGAGAGCTTTTCCAGCGAGTCACCTGCCGATCCCCTTCTCTGCGCCCTCCTGCAACTCCCCGGTAGCAACCATAGTCAAACCCTTTGGGACCTTAAAGGTCATTTCGAAGATCGCCCTGTCCGGCCCAAAGGGGTTGTTCGGATACCAGCTCGAGCGGGGAATCAAGGTGTAATTGCCACCGCCGCTGTCGTGGACGGCGTCCTTGCCCTCATACTCGAAGTTCAGCTGGTAGCCTTGTCCCGCCTTGATAGGTTCTTCGAGCAGAACGAAAAAGTCCGGGTCTTCGTCTTTGTCCTCCTGGATGAATGACAGTTCACGCCCGGCCTGATCTGTGACCTTTCCCACACGCAGCGTGGGGTAAAGATCAAACGACAGAACACTGACGCCATCTACCAGCCCCTTGAAGTCCAAGGTCACCTTCGCGGAAAGGGTTGACCCTTTGGCAGTCGCTTCTATGACATAGGTCTCGGCGTCGATCAGGCGGGAGTCTTTCTTCCCGGACATGGACGATGGCGTCGCCTTAAGATGTTCGGACACCCAGATGCCGAGATTTTTCTCACTGAGGTTCACGAGGACGACTTGCTCCGGCCGCGTGTACGGCTGTCCCAGGGGATCAACACTAAAGAGCATGTCTCCGTACTGCTTCCCATTGAAATAAGCGAGGAAAAGACCGTCCTTCTCCTCCACGTTCCGTTTCAGGTCCATGAGGAGTCGACCATCGAAGTTCAGGCGGACGAAGACGACAGCCATATTCGGCTCCGAGTAAGCTCTTGCTCTTCGCAAAAGCTTCCGGAAATCATCCAGGGCGCTTTGGGCCCGGGCATCGACCGGCCCTTCGCGAACCGTCGAATCCTTGGTTAGCTCGGTATAGGCGCCGTCCGTGAAGCGCAGCACGAGGCGGTCGAAAGTATCGGTCAGGGTGGCTGACTTTGTGAGTTTGGCAAGGTTTGCCTTCTCTGACGGGGCAGTCGGTTCGATTTGGACTTCTCCTTCACCAACGAAAACCGCTCCGGTTACCCGGCCTTCGACTGGCGCCAGGAAATGAAGTGTGCCCTTCTTCAACGTGATCGTCGCGATCTCTCTGTTCAAAACCACGTTCTCTGCGAACGCCTGGGCGCCCGACAGGCGCACAGTGCGAAGAGCGATATAACCAGGGTCACCGTTAAGAAGCGGGAGCGACGAATTGGCTGAAACCAACATTTGAAAGAAAACTATTAATGCCACTGGGGATGTGAGACGTGAGAGGGTCATGGCAGTTCCTTTCAGTAGGTTCTGCTGAGAGAGTACACCCGGAATGAGAGTTTCGAAAGCAAAATGCTGAATATTTAGCAGGACAGGATCGCTCCTTGCCCTAATGCCTGGCCAGCGTCCCCATTTCGACGCGTTTCGGCTTTTTCTTCTGACTGGAGGTCCGTCAGGACCGACACGTGACAGGCAGTTGAGCCCGAGCTGCAAAAGCGGCCTTTGCCGGCAGACGCTGACAGGTGAGGCATGACGGACTCCGCCCCTGTGCTCTGGTCACGAGCAGTACGCAGCAGAAGCCTTGCCGGCGATGTCATTTCTTGGAATAGACGATCTCCATACGCTTGGTTCCTTGCCGTCCGGACCAACCATGTACATCTCCATCACGTGCCTGGCCGGGCTTTCAACCCGGTATATCTCCTTCATTTTTCCCGTTTTTCCGGAGGGCGAGGTGAATTCTCCTTCAAAGGTGAAGACCTTACCTGCTGAATCGACCTCGCCCGGTTTGCACAATCGTGGTGGAGCTGTTGTCAATCCAGGCACTCACGTACATTTTCTTTACGTTGTCGTAGCCCTTGAGCCCAAGCCCTTCGAAGGGCTTGCCCATGAAGGTGCCCCTGAAGGTCTGATGCAGGAAACGACCGTCCATAATCAGCGTCTGTTCCGAAGAGGCTTTGCTCTCGGAAGGCGGCTGACCGGGCCGGCCCCACATTCGGACGGTAACGTCCCAGTTCCCCACAAAGGGCTCCAGGTACTTGTGGTACTGCCCTGGCTCAGTCGCTTTCATCATCTGCTGCTGGTCCTGATTTCCCTGGGCGTAAGCTCCGGTGGTGACCAAGGTTAGTGCGCACAAGAACACAAAGATCACTTGTTTCATCGCGTTTCCCTCCACATGGTTCCCGGATGGTCTGTCTTCACAGGATACGCCAAGACGTCCCGCCCTGGATTCGAAAGCAGAATCTCGTCTATGGACGCGGGACCATTCTATCAACGCAAACGCTGATCATTAAGGCCCTTCTCCAAGCGTGAACGGCATTCGTACACGCCCGCAAGTCGTGTATTATCAAATAAAGAACCACAACCTATCCGCATCACAACAGGAGGCAGTGATGAAAATCGGCATAATTGGGGCCGGGATGATCGGCGGCACCCTTACCCGTCGCTTCACGGCCCTGGGTCACGAAGTCTTTGTTGCCAATTCAAGAGGACCGGAAACGCTCAAGGATCTGGCGGCTGAAACTGGCGCGACGCCAGTTACGACACGAGAAGCAGCTCGTGCCGGAGAAGTCGTTATCGTCACCATACCGCTGTTCCGAATCAGAGATTTGCCCAAGGACTTGTTTGAGGGCGTGCCGCCAAACGTGGTCGTGGTTGACACAAACAACTACTACCCGCGGGAGCGTGACGGACGTATCGATGAAATCGAAAACGGCATGATCGAGAGCCGCTGGGTCGAAAAGCAGCTTGGCCGGCCCGTTGTCAAGGCTTTCAACAATATCTACGCGCGACACTTGCTGGAGCGGGGGAAACCAAAAGGCAGCCCCGGCCGAATCGCGCTCCCGATTGCCGGCGACGACCCGGCCGCTAAGGCGATTGTGGCTCAGCTGATTGATCAGCTTGGGTTTGATCCCGTGGATGCGGGAACCCTGGACGAGTCTTGGCGGCAACAGCCCGGCACTCCGGTCTATACCGCTGATCAGGACGCGGAAGGCGTGCGTCGGGCATTGGCTGAGGCGAAACCTCAGCGCCCGGAGTCATTTCGCGCTACCCCCAAAAGCCCGGGCACTTTTGCCGCGCCCGCCTGAGCGTAGAAAAGCGCTCATCATCGACCTGTCGCCGGCCAGCCAGGGGCGGATACCACGGCGCGGTCGCGTACCGCGCGGTAGGGGTCCGTCCCTACGGCGCTACTTCGGGGACTTCAGGGCTGAAAGAAACCCTAAACTGCTCGCGCTTTTTCACCCTGATCGGCCATGTCTGGCTACCG
>DAOTAI010000246.1:0-7626 GCA_035593865.1 Acidobacteriota bacterium | reverse complement strand
CCACCTTGCCCGAATCGATTGTGAAGTGTCAGTCGACGGCCAGCGCTCTGATCGCCGGACAGCAGAGGTTTTCGTTTTACAGCCCCGCAGCTGGGGCGATTATGACATCGTGATGTACCGTTTCGGCCCGGACCCAATCCCGGGCATCTGGCCGGTGATTGACCGGCAGATGCGGCGGCTGGAAGTGACCACTTTGTCTTCGTATTCGCTGACTCACAGCAAGCACGCGAACTACAACATTCAGGCCCAAACACGAATCAGCGGGCAGGAGTCACCGGACGGGCCTGCACGGAAGTACTATTCCGGGATGAAGCGGAACTACCTGGCTTCGCAAGACAAAAGCGTGCTGGTGCGCGAGTTCTGCCTGGACGATCCCGGATATCGAGAGCTGATCAGCCAGGAACTGGAGCGCTTGACGGCGCCCTGGGTTCCTTTCTCGCCGATGTCGTATTACGTGTACGAAGAACCCTCGCTCACCTGTTATGGCGATGCGGTCGACATCTGCTTTTGTCCTCACACCATGCGGGGCATGCGCAACTGGCTCAAAGGGGTCTATGGAAGTCTCGACCGCTTGAATGAACAGTGGGGAACAAATTTCACCGATTGGGACTCGGTTGTGCCCGACGACGCCTCTGAGGCCCAGGCTCGCGGAAACTACTCATCCTGGGCCGATCATCGGACTTACATGGAGACGGTTTACGCGGATACGTATCGTTTCGCTCTCGAGAAGCTTCGCAACTCCGGCACCCAGATATCCGGTTCTCATAACGGTTGCGACTACAGCCGTCTGAATCAGTACACCCGTCATCTGAATGCGTACGAAGGCGGCAATCAATTGGATTTCCACCGCTGCTTCAACCCGGATGTGAAGATCTCCGGGGGAGCGGGCTACGGGGTGCTGGGAAAGGACGTTTTCTACAACTTCTACAGCAACCTCTTCAAGGGCGCCAACGGCGGCGCTTACATTTTCTGGCAGTATTCTACGTTGGATCCTGATCTGACAATGAGCCAGAGCGGCAAAGACATGGAACAGGGTTTCCGAGAGCTGCGGGGCGAAGGCATCGGCAAACTGGTCGGCCTGGCAACTCCAGAAAACAACGGCATCGCCGTCCATTACTCTTATCCCAGCATCCACGCTGCTTGGATCGTTGACGGAAAGGTGAAGGAGGAGGTCAGTTACCACGCCAGCGCTTCCTTCGATCGTTTCGCCGCCAACCGCGACGGATGGGTGAAGATCTTGAAGGATTCGGGTCTTCAGCTGGATTTCCTGGCGTATGGTGATCTCGAAAAAGGAGCGTTGCGCGAAAAGGGCTACAAGGTCTTTGTGCTCCCCATGAGCTACGCACTCAGCGACAAAGAGGTCGCGGCAATCCGGGACTTTGTGCAGGCGGGCGGTACCTTGATCGCTGACGGCTTACCGGGGATCATGGACGAGCACTGCCGTTTCAGGAGCAAGCGCCCGCTGCTCGACGTCTTCGGAATCGAGGCCGACGTGGCGACGCCAAAGACAATTGTTGACGGAGTAGGGGAACCGGGTTTGGCTCTTAAGGGGGCTCACGCGCTCTCCTCCCGGGGAAACCGCCTGCTCGTGAATCGATTCGGAAAGGGGAAGGCATACCTTCTGAACTTCTTCCTCGACACTTACCCGGAAGATCGACTCGAAAAGCGGTCGGGCCCGCTCCTGGCGGATTTCGCAAAAGTCCTCGCGGATGCTCAAATCGTTCCTGTCGTCCGTCTGGTCGGTGCGCAAGGTGAAGCCGTAGCCCAATGCTCGACCTACGTCTTCAATAACGGCACGACTCGGCTGGTCGGGATTGTTCCTGACATGTTGCGGCCTGGCATCGAGAAAGCGCAGCTTCGGTTCGACGGCAAGAAGGCGATCTACGATGTCCGGGCGAAGAAATACGTTGGAACCGGCAGCTCGTTCGAGGTTACCCTCGAGCCGGGCGTCCCGAGCCTTTTTGCGTTGGTTGCTGATCCAGTCGGAGAGATGAGTATCAATGTGCCCTCTTCAGCCGTGCTCGGGGAAGAAATTCGGTTAAGATTCGGGTTGTCAGGAATCGAGGATTTCCGATCCGTGGCGAAGGTGGTTGTGACCGACCCGAACGGAAATACCGTGAGGTACTACGGCGGGAACCGGGACATCTTGGCGGGCAAAGGCCAAACTGCTTTCCGAACCGCGTTGAACGACCCGCCCGGGCGCTGGAAGGTGGAGGTAACAGACGTCATCAGCGGGCATGGGAAGACAGCTGAAATCGAGGTGAAAAGCTCGCCCTTGCAGTCGACAGCGACTCATGTCGGTCGTTAAATGAGTTCATACACAAAACAAGCCACGAGGCCCCAGGCGTTTTCTACCCCTCTGGCTATTTTCCCAGCCGCGTTTTCGGTATTGCGGTCAATGGAGGATCTTGAACTGAGATGTGGTACTGCACCCTGATATTCCTGCTAAGCTCCTTTGCGTTTTCCGAATCGCTGCCCACGGATCTTTTCATCCGTGGCCATGCGGTTATTCCGACCCCGCAGAAGGTCATGCTGGCCGAAGGCAATGTGCAGCTGGACGAGTCCTGGACGATCGACTCGCCGCCGCACATCGCTGCAAGGTGTTTAGCCGCCGACCTTAAGGAATTCCACTCCTTGGATCTCAAGACCTCCGGTCAAACGGAGAAGACTATCCGCCTGCGCGTCGTGGAGGGCACAGTCAAGACGGGACCGGCGGAGACTCGTGAACAAGCGTACCGTCTTCGGATGGCGCCTGACCTCATTGAAATCACGGGAAACGGTGACGCCGGCTTGTTTTACGGAGTTCAAACACTCGTACAGCTTGTGAAGCGCGGGCCTCGCGGCAACCTTTTCGTGCCGGAAGGCGAGATCGAGGACTGGCCCCGGCTTGCCTTACGTTTCCTGCACTGGGACACCAAGCACCACCAGGATCGGATGGCGACTCTGAAACGTTATCTCGACTGGGCCGCACGATTTAAAGCGAACATGATTGGTTTCGAACTGGAAGACAAGTTTGCTTACCCGTCGAATCCCACGATCGGCGCCCCGGGGGCGTTCACGCCGGCCGAATTGCAGGAGATTGTGGACTACGGCCGGGAGAGGTTCATCCAGGTCGTGCCGATCGTTCAAGCCCCGGCTCACATGGCTTACGTGTTGAAACATCCGCAGTATGCGCACCTGCGCGCCGACGGGAACAACTACCAGTCCTGCCTCTGTCTGGAAGAGACCTACAATCTCATCTTTCAGATGTATGACGATCTGATCGCCGCCACCCGAGGCGTCGACTATTTCTTCGTCTCGACCGACGAGATCTATTACGCTGGCATTGGAGCCAATTGCAAGGAACCTTATACGCCGGAAAACCGCAGTGCGCGATGGGCCGAGTTCGCCCGGCGGGCCCATGACCACCTGGCCGGGAAGGGAAGGCGGATGCTCGCCTGGCTGGAGTACCCATTGCTGCCGCAAGATCTGGAGCGGATCCCGGCCGATGTAATCGATGGCGTCGTGGGCGATGAAAGCTACGTCCCCATCGAGAGGCGCAGGGGCATGAGACAGCTTGCCTATGTCTCCATGCAAGGCGCCGAATTTCTCTTCCCCGATTATCTGCCCATCGGAAGCAGGCCTGAGGACGCCTCATTCGGCGAGTTCGAACAAGTGGTCCCGACTGGTCGTCTGAGTACTGCATTCCGCTCGATTGTGGAAGGCAGAGCGCTGTCTCTCAACCCGATCGGTGTTTTCACTGCGGCCTGGGATGACTCGGGCTTGCATAACGAGACGTTTTGGTTGGGCTGGAGCGCCGGCGCGCGCTGGGGTTGGAATCCGGGTGTCCCGGGTGTCGAACAACACGTCGCGGAGTTCATGCAGGTTTATTACGGTCCCCAAAGCAGCGACATGGTGGAGGTCTACCGGACACTTCAGCACCAGTGTCGCGAGTGGCAGCGAACCTGGGACCGCGTCGTGTCGCGGGTGCGGGGTCCCGGATACGGCAACTCCGAAGGCAAGGGCATAGGTACCGAGCGTTTTGATCTGACCTTGGAAGCTCCTTCTCTACCGAAGCCAAAGGACATGGCTTTCGAGCCCCGGTTCCGGGAGCGCTACCGGAACTGGGTAGCGAAGAGCAAATGGCTCAGCCTTGAAAACGACCAACTCCAACACGCTCTCACGGCCAATCTTCTCCGGGCTGAGCGAAACCGTTACAACCTCGAGGTCTTGCTAGCGTTGGCCAGGTTCACAGGACACCATTGGAAATTGCTGAGCGCTCTTGCGGAAGCCGAGCGCGATCTCGAACAGGCTGCTGGTGCAGCTAAGGAAAACCGGCCTGGGAATGCGGTAGGTCATCTAGTCAGCGCCTACAGCAGGGTTGCGCGCATCGAGCAGGAGGCCCGGACGATGAGGCGGGACGTCGAAACGGTGTTCGAGAAAAGCAGGCTACCGAAGGGGATGGCGGCGGATGGCAGGGAGTTCGTCCACGTCCTCGACGACACGAAAGACCATTGGGCGGACCGCACGGCAGATTTGGGCTTCATGTTCGCCCCAGAGGACAGCATCGGACTGGCTGCCTGGTTGAACCAACTGAGCCAGATAACGCGCGACTACGCCGCGCGTCACAATATCTCGGTTCGGGGCCTTCCGGAAAAGAGATTAGAAGAGTGAGCGTCAATTACTGGTCCTCGCCTTGGGACAACGACCTGGATCTCCAATTAAAGCTGACAAAGGAGACCGGTTACGGGGGCTTTGAGGCCAAGCCGCAGGAAATCGGTGTGCCCGCTGAGCTTCTCAAGTCGAAATGTGACGAGCTTCAGTTCCGATGCGCTGCCAGTGGCGGCGGACTTCGTGAAGCTATTGACTCTGCGTACCGGGCCGGGGCCGGATCGTTCGCGCCAGTGGTCCCAAGGATCAGACGGCTCGACGGGTCGAGTACACTGGCGAACGGAAAACAGCTTCCCCTGCTATCGCTCCTTCGGTCGGTATTTCGGGTTGTAAGCACCAACGGTGGCAAAGCCACCCAGGTGTTCTGGCATTGGCGAAAACCGGGGATAATTGTCGAAGATGTCACCGGTTCCCAGCATACGGGAGGCTCGCTGGGCCAGGAGTGCTCCCTCCAATTCGGCCGACGGTAATAGCCGGCCGCCTCGAGAATATCAGGATACGCAGGAAAATAGCTGGAGTGAGTACCTGCCTCCTCGAATTATTCACCAATTCATGATAATTGCGCGACAAAAAAAGGCATTTGGCCGCAGGGAAGGCTACTTCGACAATTGGTAATCTGCCGAACGAAGCAAGTGATGTGCTTCCAGGACCGCGGATGATTCGGGAGAAATGTGAATCTTCACATGATCACCAGTGCTTGAAAATGCCCCGGCGGCTCGGGTGTAAACAGCGACGATTAATTACCATTTGGCGATCTTTTAGTTGACAGGGCTGAAGATTCGGGTATGATGACTGAAGCTAGCCACGAATACTTAAAGCCCATCTGAAAGACGGGAGGCAGTATCTGAATCCTGCTGTTTTTGCCGAAGTGCCGATCGTGGAGGCGAGCGGTGCGGCCGAGCGCCCAGGGACACTGGCCCGTAACGGCTCGCGTCGACCCGGCTACAGGACGCTCGATCTCCGCTTTCCAAGAACCTGCCGCTCAGCGACCGTTACCGACTGCAGCTCCGCGTTGATACCTTCAATGCCTTTAACCACACCACCATGAGCGGGCTGAATGCGGCTAAAGCCGAGGAACACGTTGTTGGGGTCATGGGATTGTCATACTGAGACATGCGGCACGCCTCCGGCGTGCCTGGCTCCTCGGCTTCGCCGTGAAGCAGGTTCAGGTCAGGCAGATTTTATGAAAGGGAGAAACTATCCCAAGGGGCTGCGTTTATTGCTGGCAGGTATCCTGGTCGCCCTGACCGGCGCATCTCACCTGAGCGGGGAGCCGGCGTCCAGCCGGAAGGTTTACGCTTACGTGACAGCTGGAGACAATCAGACCAGTCCCGAGGCCTTACCAATCGACAGCCAGGCGACTGTCGAAGCCATCTTCGACTGGCTCTTCCGCACTCATCAAGTAAAGCGTGTTTACTGGCGCGGGGGACAGGCCGACATGTGGATTGATCACTTCGAGTTCCGCCCGGAAAGCCCCTTTTACTACGACCTTTGCGCAGATTGGTGGAGGCATCTGTATAAGGACAAAAAGGTCAGTAAGGTCGCCATTGAGGCGGCGCATCAGCGCGGGATGGAGATCTACCTGTACACGGCGCTGTTTGATTACGGGGCACAGGGGGACGTCGGCGGGGGAGAGACCTTTCCATTCCCCTTTGAGGACCGGCTGCGTATCGAGCATCGCGAATGGTGCCCCACAGATCGCTGGGGAGAGCGCCTCGCCGCCGGTCCCATCGAGTTTTGCGAACCCGCGGCTCGCCAGGCTTTGCTCGACCGGTACCTGGACATGGTCGCCCGCGATAACTACGACGGCATTTTCTTTTACACCTACGTTGAGAACTGGGGCGCACGCTACCCCGATGAGTTCGGCTTCAATCCGCCGATCGTCGAAGAATTCAAGCGGCGACATGGAGTGGACATCCGTCGCGAGCCATTCTCAAAGCAGGACTGGTATAAGTTGCGGGGGGAATGTTTGACCAGTTTTCTCCGTGATCTGCACGCGGGACTGGCTGCTCGCGGCAAGAAACTCTCCATCGCGCTTTATCCGCCCGCTCCCAATTTCCCGGAACCGTGGAATGGGAGCAAGGTGGACATTCCCGGGGCGGGAATGGTTTACATGGACTGGGAAAACTGGGTGCGCGAAGGCATCGTAGATGAACTCTTCGTCTGGTGGCGAGGAGATCAAAAGGCGTTGCTGACGCGTCTGCTCGAGGTCTGCCGCGGAAAGCCGGTGGAGGTGGCAGTGGCGGCCCGCAACCCGTTTGGAGACGAGTGGGACTCGCTGAGCAAAGCCGGGGTGGTTCCGGTCGGCGTCTGGGCATCTGGGTACCACCTGGATCGCGATTTTTCAAGGAAGCGAAGCGCAGAGACGCTTCGAGACCCGGATTGGCGCTGGCGCTGGCAGACTCTGATTGATATTGGCGAGGGTCGAGTGCAGGTCCCAACTTCGGAGGTCGCCCGCTTGGTTAGCGATCCCCATGTCCTGGTGCGACGTGAGGCTTTGGTCGCTTTGAAAAAGCTGGGAGCGCGCGAACACGTCGGGGTGCTGGAGCCCGCCTTGACGGATGAGGAATCCAGCGTCCGTGTCGCGGCTGCCCTGGGGCTGGAGAAGCTGAACACCGCCCGGACGCCAGGCCTGCTTCTGAATACTCTCGTCCGCGACGGCCGGTACATGATGAAGGAAGCCGTCCTGAGAGTGTTTGCGAGCCTGAAGGACCACGCACTTCCCGACATCAGAAAGGGCCTGGAGAGCCCTCATCAGCCCGTACGAGAAGTGTGCGTGCGAGCTCTCAGCGCCAATGGTTTCGACAACGCCCTCTCGTTCCTGCTGAAAGCGGCTAAGGATCCCGATTATCGGGTGCGCTACTACGCCTTGAGCGGTCTCGGCCTGACTCCCGATCCGAAAGCCACCCAGGCGCTTATTGAGGCTCTGGATGACGAGACTTCAACAGTCCAGCTTTGGGCAGCTCGCAAGCTGGG
>DAOTAI010000245.1:0-7691 GCA_035593865.1 Acidobacteriota bacterium | reverse complement strand
ATACCACAAAAGGCGGCCCTTTTTTCATTAAGTGTGTGAGAAATCCGGGCTAAGCGCCTCTTTCGAGCGGTAAACCGTGATAAGTGGCTGAAATATAGTCAGTTGTTCAGGTCCGACCCCGTTTCATCAATCCGGAGGTGGAACTTAGGGTACCAGGGGGAAGTAAGGGAGCGTCCTTGTTCATGAGTCTCGCTCACGAGGGAAGGCATATTGCGGACGTTCAAGGTGTCGCGGCGGGCTACTTCGGCCCAGTCTCGCATATCACAACAGAACTCCATGCATATCTAGTAACAGTAGCAGCAGCCAAATCGTTGAATTGGTCCAGTGTGGGCCCCCAGGGTGGCTCCCCGTTCTGGGATTCTTCATGGACTAAAGTGGACCAGCAGACTCGGCCTGCGACGGAGATCATGAAGTTCCTTCTCGCTTCCCCGATTTACTCCGGGAAGAACTTTACGACGGCTTACACCAAATAACAGGATCGATATGTGGATACTGTCACTCTGTGGTCTTATCGTCGGCGCTTCATTCATCGGCTCAGCCCTCTCGCAGGAGGGCCTCATTCAAATTGTGGAGGTGGCAATTCCCGGCTACCCACGTTTGCCTTCCGGGGCGAGGGAAGAGGGAGAGGTTCAGGTTGAACTAACAATCGCTCCGTCTGGTCGCGTGTCTGAGGCCAAGGCGATGACGGGACCTGCCTTACTTCGAACTAGTGCACAAGCTGCAGCGGGTTTGTGGTGTTTCCGGCCATTAAACCAAGGGCAGCCTGCAAAATGGAAAGTCACCTTCGCGTTTCTTCTGAAGCCGGATCTCGGCGATCCGCCCGCGGTGACGTCTATATTTCGGCCTCCGGACCGAGTTGAGGTGTTTGCGGAAAAACGGGAAGTCGTAACGATCGCGGATCCACCTGTCGAAGATGTCAAGAAGGGGAAGAAGAAACCCTAAGAGTCCACTGCGGTCGGCCTGCTGGCTGGGTGGTAGAGGACCGGCGGGGGACGCGGGCGGGAAGTCCGCGAGGGCATCGGCGCATCGCATAACGCCGGCGTTATGCGAGGCCCGGGCGACGATTCTGCAATGAAGCCAACGCCTGGGAGAATGCGATGCGCCAACAGACGTACAGACCATTGGGGCCAAGGAACGTTCGGCGAGTGAGGCATTGAGCTGGTGAATCTGGGGTCGGACCAGGTCCGACCTGAAGATATTAAATGTTTTCAACATGTTATTCGATTTCTCGCCACTTAAGGAGGCCTTAGGATCGATTTTTCCCCCTTTTTTTTCGTTCTAAGCGCTTCTGGGCGTTCGGTGTGTAGTGCTGCTGGTCGGGTTCAAGCAACCGAAAGATCCGGATAACGAACCACGCGTTGCCATGCCCGCAGCCCACTTCCCCTTAGAACGCGAAATCGGCCCCGAAATTTCGATCTAAGCGCCTTTTTCGGGCGGAAAATCGTGATAAGTGGTTGAAAGTGCTAGTCGTTCAGGTCGACCCCATTTCATGGAGCGCGATTGGGTGGTAGCGTGGAATTAGAGATGGACCAGTGGAAGGTGGTTTTCGCTAGCGATGGTCGAGGACTGATTCCTATCCGCTGCCTTCGCCCTGCTGCCGAGGTGCGATATTGTGGCGGGGAAGAAAAGACATAAGCAGAAGAGCCCGAAAACGAGTGTAGATGAAAACCTTCCCTAGGGATTGACTTGCCCATGTCTCCGATTCGGGACATAATGATCGTGTGAAACCGGTTGATTTCCATCCAAAGGCACTGGATTTCATCCGGGCACAGCCGGTTTCGATTCGAGAGCGGATCGGCGAGGCTCTGCGGAATCTTCAAAAGGGCGTGCGGCTGGGGATGCCGCTTAGTCGCCCTATGAGAGAGGTTGGTCAGGGAGTCCATGAGTTGCGGATCAGATCTAAAGAGTTGACGATCCGAGTTTTCTACTGCCTGGGCCGATCGGATACGATCATCGTGTTCCATGCCTTTGAGAAGAAGTCCCAGAAGACGCCGGTTCGCGAGATTAACCTCGCTCGGCAAAGATTGCAGGAGGTGTTGGATGAAGCAATCGAATCCTGAAAAGCCGGTTCGGGTCAAAACAGCCGAGGACTTGGGCAACGCCCTCGGCTTGTCGCCAGCCGAGACAGGAGAAATGGAGTTCCGCTCAGAACTGACCTGCGAGCTGATCAAGATCATCCGAAGCGGCTCTCTGACGCACGCGGAGATTGCCAAAAGGGCCGGGACGTCCCGAAGCCGGGTGACAGCCATCGCGAATGGAAACACGCAGGGTATTTCGACGGATCTATTGATAAGAGTCTTATCTGCCACCGGATACAGAGTTGAGCTGCGTGTGCGAAAGGCTGTGGCCTGACACCGAACGAGTGACAAAGTCAGGTCCGTGAACGCTTGACGGGGAGGCCGCGCAAGCGCAGGCGGCTGCGCTCGACCAAGACGAGCGCGCCGGTTTCCAGTTGAGCTTGGCACTTCCGCACCGTCATGCAGACCAAGTCGGGATCTGAGCCGCATTCAAGCCTTCAATCCGAATTCGAATCACTGAGGGAGATACGGCGCCAGAAAGGGTAAGCAAGGTGTGAAAGTCTGCGTCGAGTGTGACTACCACCCGTCCCGACTCCCGAGCCTGATCGAGGATCAACTGGTCCTCGGCGGTCGCGAGCCCGATCTCGCCAGTATGGACGGTGTCCAGGCCCGCTTGGCGAAGCAGACCGGCGGCACTGCGGGGCAGGCCCTGATCGAGTAGGAGCTTCATGCGGTCCAAGGCAGCTCGATGATCCGGTCGTCAAGATTGGCGGCGGCAAAAGCCAAGGCCTGACGGATATCCTCGTCCTCAAGCTCCGGATACTCTCGTCGCAACTCTTCTCGATCGGGGTAAACGGCCAGCGCGTCGAGCACCCGTCGCACCGTCAGACGCAGGTCGCGAATGCAGGGCTGTCCGTGTTGTTGCCTACGGCACACTCGCCACATTACTTCGAATAACCGGTAGGCCTTTCCGACCCTTCCTCCAGCATGGTCGAGCCCTGTAATCGGTTAAGTCATCCAGATCCACATCAGGGGTCGTTAAATTATACAGTTGCTGTGAAATTCATTCCAAGGGTAGGCCGCGCAAACCGCGGCCCTTTGCTACGTAACCCCTTTGGGTAAAAAGCAAAGGAGTGGTCCTGTGCCCTTGCCCCACACCTCCGGCCTGCCGAACATCTCGGTATGACAATCTCATAGCGCCAGTAGCGCGCTCCTCAGGTTTAACGGATCGTGTATTCTTCCCAAAGTCCGTTCCAAAGGGCAACTACAAGCGCTGAATCGATAGCCTCCCAGTGTTGTAGTCGGGCTTCTGAATGGATAGTAGAGGACCGGCGGGGACGCTGGCGAGAAGCCCGCAAAGGCTCCACGCGTTCCATAACATCGTATATCATGTCAGCTTCCCGCCCGCGCGGGCAAAAACAAGGATGTCTATGGGTAAGGCCGATGATTTCAGTGCTGTGCTGACCTGCCAGGCGGGTGAACGCGTGCCGCTTTGGGAACTCGAGTTCCATGCCTGGGACCTTGTCTATGGCGGCCACCTGACACTGGAACGCGAGTTCGAGCGCCTGTCTGACGCCCAGAGAGAAGCCGCCCTTTATCGCAACGCCGAAATCATCCTGTCAGTCTGCGCCGAAATCGGTTTTGCGGCGGTAACGGGGCCGGGATCCTATTGGGAACAAGCCCCGGGAGAACTTGCCTACTACGTGCTTCCAGACGACTACCCCGAGCGACAGATTGCCGTGCTGCGGGAGCTGGCGGGGGATGAGATATTGCTTGTGGCTAACGCCGGCGGCGTGATGGCCGCCTCCTACGACGTGGACTTCTGTGAAATGCTGTACCACGCACCAGAGGAGGTTGACCTTTTGGCCCAGCAGACCCTCGCAGCCGGTCTAGAGAAGGCGCGAAGATTTCGCGACGCAGGCGCCGAAGTGGTCATGACCGCCTCCGATATCGCCGACAACAACGGCCTTTTCTTCAACCCTCAGCAGATGGACCGCTTCATCCTGCCTTACCTGGAGCAGTGGAGCGACAGCGTTCACCAGATGGGAATGTTCAGTCTCATGCATTCCGATGGTAACCTGACGCCCTGCCTGGAGAGGATCGCCAAAACCTCACTCGACGCGCTACAGGGAATTGACCCCGTAGCAGGCATGAATCTCCTGGAGAGTAAGGAGATCGTCGGCGACCGATTGTGCCTGTGTGGCAACGTCGATTGCGGCCTCCTCGTCTCGGGGCCGCCGGAAGCAGTCTACTGCACCACGGCCGACCTTCTCGCCCGTTGGGGAAAGCGCGGAGGGTTGGTGCTCGGCGCCAGCAACGCGGTGCAGCGCGAGGTTCCACTGGAGAATTACCATGCCATGATCGCCGCCTGGAAGGCGTATCCGCATTGCTCCAGTTAAGGAGCATTCATGTCCCCCTTAGGGTCTCATCCCCCGCGCGTCGCGATTGCTCCTCCTCAGCTTCCCGGATACAATGCCCGATCTATGAACAGAATATCCAGAAGGCAATTTGTCGCAACAGCGGCCGCAGCGGCGCCGCTTCTTTCGCATCTCTCGGCTGAACCGCTCGGTATGCCTGTAGGCTGCCAGGTCTGGCCAGTCCGAGAGGCGCTTAACAAGGACTTCAGCGGCACGTTGAAGCAACTCGCGGCCGCTGGCTTCAAAACCATAGAGATGTGTTCACCCGACGGGTACTCCGGGGCAGGGTTCGCGCCTCTGGCAAAAATGAGCGGCGCGGAGATGCGCAAGATCATCAATGACGCCGGCCTCGAGTGCCGAAGCTCCCATTTCAGCCGGCAAGAGCTCACGGAGCGGCTGGACGCCCGGATCGCCTTCGCCAAAGATCTCGGCCTGACGCAGATGATCCTCGCCAGTTTTGGCATCAACGACAGCGCTCCCATGAGCGAATGGCAACGAGCTGCACAGGAGCTCAACAAAATCGGGGAAAGAACGCTCAAAGCGGGCATTCAGACCGGTTTTCATAATCATCACAACGAGTTTAGGAAAATCAACGGGGTTCTTATCTACGATACCCTGTTGAAAGAGCTTGATCCTAAGCTGGTGAAAATGCAGTTCCAGGTCGCTGTGATCAACATCGGCTACAAGGCGTCTGACTACCTTCAGAAGTATCCTGGCCGGTTTATTTCGCTCCACTTGGCAGACTGGTCGGCTAAGGAAAACCGCCAGGTCGCGTTAGGTCAGGGAATGGTGGACTGGAAAGCTTTGTACGCCGTTGCGAAGAAGGGCGGGGTGAAGAATCACTTCCTTGAAATGGACCTGGACCTGATGCAGGCTAGCATTCCCTACCTTCGTTCGTTAAGCTGATTACTGGGCCCAGTGGCTGGTCTTCTTTCACCAGAACATGAAGAAAATTCTCACCCTTGTCGTTCTGATTTGCCTTAGCCGTTTTGCGGGCGGGCAGGACCAGGAGGCCCGGGAGGCCTTAATTGAGCGGGCGAAATCGCTCGAACTCAAGACACCTTACGTGCCTCCCCCCGGTGATCCCCTGGAGCACCATGCGTCGGGTTTTGCCAAGGTGATCTGCTCTGCCGTCTTTATCACCGGTCTTGACCCGGAGTTTGCGGCTGAAAACGTGGGGTACTTCACCGCCCCCTACGCGGAGCGCGCGAAAATGGGCAAGCCGGAAATTGACCGTGCCAGGAAGGAGGTCCGGGTCAGGCTCGAGAATGGCGTAACCCGCATAGCCAGATATTTTGGCAGTCAGGGGTGCGTTGCGCTCCCGCCGCGCAGTACAACGGTGAGCTTTAGACCGGTAACGGTGGAGAGTCGACTGCCCGATCCATCGACGCAGCCTTGGCCGATGGGCGACCTGGTAACCAAAGATCCCCTTCCGGCTGAAGTCAACGAAGCCAAGCTTAGGGAAGCCGTCAATGCCGCCTTCGAGCCGCCTGCCGGGATGACCGCGGCATTCGTAGTCACCTGGAAAGGACGTCTGCTGGCGGAGCGGTACGCAGAAGGGATCACGGCGACGACTCCGCTCGAAAGCTGGTCAATGGGCAAGAGCACGACCGCAGCCCTCATGGGTATTCTCATCAAACGTGGAGTCTACGATCTCTGGCAGCCTGCCCCGATCCCGGAGTGGCAGAGCGATGGTGATCCACGTTCTCGCATTCGAATAGCCGATCTTTTGAGGATGTCGAGCGGATTGCGGATCCGGGCGCCTCTCGATCCTGATTTTGATCCGGCGGGCCCCTATCCGGATCACGTTTACCTGTATACGGGCAGCATTAACACTTTTCAGTACGCGGCGACTCGTCCGCTGCAGTGGCCTCCCAACACGGTCGGGCGCTACCGGAACACCGACCCGGTTCTCGTCAACTACCTTATCCGTCTCGGGGTTGAGAAGCTCGGGGAGGACTATCTGTCATTCCCACAGAGGGCCTTGTTTGACAAAATCGGAATTCGGACCATGGTGATTGAGACCGATCCCTATGGGAATTTCATGACCCATGGCAACGATCTTGCCTCAGCACGCGACTGGGCCCGCTTGGCGAACCTCTTTCTGCAGGATGGTGTCTGGAACGGTGAACGAATTCTCCCCGAAGGCTACGTTGACTTCTTAAGAACCGTGGCGCCCGCCTGGGCGGCAGACAAGCGCCCTATCTACGGCGGCTTCTTCTGGATTAACGGCGACGGAAAGTTTCCAGTACCCTCGAACGCTTGCTACATGGCTGGGGCGGGAGGCCAGACAGCACTGATCGTGCCGTCTCACGACTTGGTAGTCGTGCGCATGGGACACTACAAGGGAGAAGCGGAGGGGGAAAAGGCCCTCGGTCACGCCCTGGAGCTCTTAATGCAAGCAGTGTCACCGGCTCCAGCCATCTCTCCCGCATCGGGCAACTGAATGTCGTAATCTGTGTAATCCGCGTAATCCGTCTTATCCGCGGGGATGGAAACCCACGGATAAGACGGATTACGCGGATTACACAGATGAGAGACGGCCAACTGCGACGGCAACGCAAAACCTCGGGGGCCTTTTGGGGGGACCAATCTCGGGCCAGGATAGGTTCGTTCACCCCCTCAACGCGAGTTCCGCTGGGTAAGGGTTGAGGTAAGTCTGGCTCACGATCCAGTCGATCGGATGAAGTTCGAACTCACGTCGCAGCAAGGTCAGCGGGACAGCGAATGAGACGAGTCCGCGGCGGTAGTTATCGATTGCGGCTGTAATTTCGGCCCGGTCGGCGGCGTCAACGTCCCTTGCAATGTGTCTTGCCAGCTGGCGCAGAACGCTCGCATGCCTTCGCCGTGTCGCTTTTATCTCGAGGGCCTCCATGTAGAGGAGGCGGTAGAGCTCCAATGTGGTCGGGAAGTCCTCGCCGGCTGAGGCAGCCAGGAGGCTAAGCCTCTCGTAATGCGCTGGGCTGTGAGCCAGCAAGGTCATCTTGCTGTTGTTGTGGAACGTGAGAAGGTCATCCGCGGCCGGTCGAGTCTTAAGAAATGTCTGAAAGCGATAAAACGCAAACATCCGTTCGATAAAGTTTTCCTTGATGGCGGGATTACGCAGTCGTTCCGCTTCTTCAACGGGAAGGGAAGGGAAGCGCGAGCTCAGCGCAGCAGCGAAAACTCCCCGTCCCCGGCGAACGGGAGGGTAGGGGATACGGTGAACCTTTACTCCAGACAGACCACAGGAAGGCGAGTCGCTCTTGAGGATATA
>DAOTAI010000244.1:0-7716 GCA_035593865.1 Acidobacteriota bacterium | reverse complement strand
TACGTCACTGACGAACTGCTCAAGCGACATGGTGATGATTTTCCACAGACACTTCTCGACGACTATCCTCTAAAGCCCAGAGAACTGCTCAACGATACCAGCGAGCGCGTATTCAAGGCTCTCGAGACAATCGCTCAACGCCCGGCCGATTACCCTCTTTGGATCATCAATGAACACGGCGAGGTCGAAGTTTCATCCCTCGCAAGACTGCTTCGGGAAGAAAAGAAGTACGTCATCGATCGCATCAGTAATTGCACGATTCTTCTCCCGCCAGCTGCCGGAGGACTGAGTGACGGAATGCTGAACGGCGGTTCCCTGCAGGCCGATGATGTAGCCGACATACGAGAGCCCGCGTCCGAGCGACGTATCCGTAGGCTGCGAGAAGGGTTGAATGAGCTAGACGATCCGGGCTCGCTGCAAGGAATGCGGCTGGTTCGAAGCATCGAGCTCAATCCCGATGAGGAGGATGAAGCGGCACGAAAGATCTGGGAATGGTACAAGCTCAAGCCACTCGAGGATACCCGGACGGCCTGGAAACCGGTGACGCTGGACACTCATACCGGCGATGTTGAACGCCACGCCTGTCGAATCGTCGCGGGTTTGTCGCTTTCCGGCGAAATGGCGCAGGCCGTTCTTCTCGCCGCCAAGCTGCACGACGACGGTAAGCGGCGGGAGCGCTTTCAAGTTTCGTTAGGGAACCGGCGGTATCCGGATGTGTTGCTGGCTAAGTCCGGGGGCAAGGGCATCCGCCTGCCGGAACCATTCCGCCATGAGTTGGCTTCACTGGCGGAGGCGGTCGCTGATGAACAAGTCAACGCACTGACACCGCCGATGCAGGATCTGGTACTGCATCTGATCGCTGCTCACCATGGTCGCGCGAGGCCACATTTCCCGGCCGATGAAACTTTCGATCCGGAAAGGCCTGCCACCGACACTGAAAGGTTGGCTATCGAGGCGCTACGCCGGTTCGCAAGGCTCCAGCGTTGCTACGGGCGCTGGGGTTTGGCCTATCTCGAATCCCTGCTTCGGGCCGCAGATTGGGCCGCCAGTGCTGATTAGTCTCATTTTGACACCGAGCCCTCGGAGGTAACGCGATGACCGACTATCCGCCACCTTCCATCATCACCAAGGTAGACGTGAGCAACCCCGGCCAATTCTTTGCCTGCTGTGGCCTGCTTGAACTCGCCGACCGATTGTGGCCGGGAGCGGAGGGGTGGTTCGTGGAGGACACGGGTGCTTTTTACGTAGCTTGCGATGGCACGCTGGATGAATTCATCGACACCTTCAAAACGGTCGAGATACACAGTTCACTAACACAGGATGAGCGAGCCCGCCTTGCCACACTGCTCAGTGTCCCAAAGGCTGGCCTTACGCCCCAGGACGCACAGGAGAAGGAACGTCTTCGAAAGATGTGGCAAATTGAGCGTTTGCACGTGTCGGGTCCATTCGACCTTTGGCTGGACTGGTGGCGCGATGACCGTGGAAATCGGACGGAATTGAAGACGTGGGCAGCCAAACAGATGGTCGCTGAGATGGTCTTGGCGATGATGGCTGCAATCCGGGGCATCCCAAGCCATTCACTCGATGAGATTCTGTTTCAGCCAGTGCAGCATGACTCTCTTCCATTCAACTTCGATTCCGACCTATGTGGAACTGGAAACGCCAGGGATGCGGGCTTTAGTGCTGACACACTCGGGCTCAAGGCGACCTATAGACCGTTACTTGAGCTACTGGCCTTTATAGGTCTGCAGCGTTTTCGTCCGAATAAGACACGCGCCGGAGAGCAATTTAGCTATTGGGTTTGGACGGTTCCGCTTCCAGTAATGGTCGCTGGAGCAGCCGCATCGGGAAACCTTCGCTTGCCAAACAGCACCGAATACCGCTTTCAGTTGTTCCAACGCACACAATACATGAAAGCTTTTCTACCAGCCCAACGCCATGTAAGGAGACCAAGCCATGTCTGAATTAACCAGTTTTGATCATTACCTGAACGATGATGGTCCCGCCGCCCTAGTCCTCCGTGAGCATCTGATGCCCGTGGAGGGAGTGGATGGAGTTGTATTTCCGGCTACGTTTGCAGCTGGTGATGGATTTCCAGGTGGGTACAATATTGACCCACCGCCAACGCGAGAAGAGCCCTGGAAAACGCCGAACGTCTGCTTGATTGACAGCATCGGCTCCCAGGCCAACCGTATTGAACCGCTGTTCATGCAGCCGAAGTACGAGCACTTGGTTCCGCAGGTTGTAATCGAAGCAGGCGAACACAAAGTCAATCTCTTGGAAGCAGGTCATCGCGCCGGTGACGCTTTGTTCCGGTGCTCCGAGTTACATCAGGAATTGCAAACCGCTTTTAAAGCGGTCTTGGCTGGAGACGCCGAGCCTCTTGCTCGTATTGCTCCGACCTCCCTGGTGTTTGGTGTATGGGATTCGCGGGATACGCAGGCGAAACTCCCCCGTTTAGTGTCTTCCACCATCCGGGCATTTGATGTGCAACGGCTGACTCGCGGCGCAGTGTATATCCCGCCTGTCGACTATGCCGCCATGGACGTGTTCAGTGAAGAGGAAAAAGCTAAGGCGCAAGGCGACAGCAAAAGTCCTCTCGCTAAACGAGGGTTCGTGCACAATCCAGCCTCGGGCTCACTAGGCGGAGTGATTGCGCGCGGTGGTATCCGTCGTGATGCCATGCTTGGCTTGGCAGCACTGCGCTTGCTGCATGCCGGTAAAGATGAGCACCGGACACTGGCTTTGCGACGATACGTCCTCGGACTCTCACTCGTCGCCTTTACTTACCCAATTCCCAGCTACCTTCGGCAGGGATGCGCACTGGTCATTAACCCGGACAAACCCCGGGAGTTAAGCGAAGTGTACGCGGACGGCACCCGCCGCTCGTGCAGCATTACCCCGGATGCAGCATTTGAATTCGCCACGCTTGCGGCGGAGCATTTCGGGGTCGCGGAAAACAGAACCGTCAAATTCGATAAGGTGAAGGCTAAAGAAGACGTGAAAAAGAAAGACTGATCTCAGGAGCACGCCATGCCACGGTACCTTCTAGTCAGTATAAGGTTCCTCGACGCGCGCTTTCACGGTCGAGCCGATGGCGACGAGCCGGAGTGGCCGCCCTCGCCTTTGCGCTTGTTTCAGGCGCTCGTTGCAGCATCGGCTGCGCGCTGGAACGAGCGAACTGAGTTGTCGTCCTCGTTGCCTGCCCTGCGTTGGTTTGAAACGCTACCCAACCCTACCATTTTGGCTCCGGAGGTCGTTGCGGCCGATCATCCGTATCGCCTGTACGTTCCAGACAACGTAGGCGACAAAGTGGGCGCGGCATGGGTAAGAGCCCGCGATGCTAGCATTGCCGGCTACCGTGTGGAGAAAGACGTTCGCCCAATGCATTTATGGGGCGATGCTGTCCACTATCTCTACCCATTGCTTGATTGCAGTTGCCCGCACCTGAACATGCTCAGCGAGGCTGCGCGGAGCATTACCCATCTAGGTTGGGGTATTGATATGGCGGTGGGTGATGCGAGGATCATCTCCGGTGAGGAAGCGGCCGCATTGCCCGGTTATTGTTGGCTGCCAACTCCTACCGGGGGCATACTATTGCGCGCACCCATCGAAGGGACGCTCGATGATTTGATGGGCAGACACAAAGTATCTCTGGTCCGCATGTCAATGTCGAATAAGGGGTTTAAGCCTGTGCCTCCTCTGAGAGCTTATCGTGTGCAGAGCTATAGGCGCGCGGATCAACCACCGCAACGCCCATACCGTGTCTTCGAACTGCGAAACATCGACGGCAGCCTATTCCGTTACCCCCAAAGCAAGCTTGTTCATCTGGCCGGCATGGTCCGACACCTGGCGAAGGAGGAAATGATCGCGTCGCCTCCGGCTGGCGTTGATGACGACTGGGTCGAAACGTACGTCGTAGGCCACGTGTTAGAACGTGAAGGTAATCATCATCGCCAGTTGTCGTACCTACCGTTGCCCTCGTTAGGTCATCCGTACGCCGATCCGGGCGTGCGACGGATCATGATCGCCGCGCCGGTGGGTGACGACGCTTTGCTTAGCCACGTGACACGCCGCCTGGTTGGTCGGCCGCTGAAACCTCTCTTGGGAAACGAGTTCGGCGAGGCCGATCCTCCGGTGCTTGTACCTGTGAGAGGCGACAACGTCTCGCGGTTCTATACCAGACCGGCTGACACCTGGCATAGCTTCACACCGGTTATCCTCCCAGGCCACGACGACCGCAAGCCGGAAAAGACGCGGAAGCTCATAGAGAAAGCACTCAGGCAATCGGGTATCGACCAGCCGTGCGAGTTCGAGTGGAGCACGTTTTCCCGGTTCCCCAAGGCGCTTTCGGCACATAAGTACGACCGCAACGGGCGTTTGGCTGGTTACATACGTCCCGATCACCTGCTGACTCAGACGGCTGTCCATTTGACGTTGCGGTTCAAGGACGGCCTTAAAGTGCCGGGCCCGTTGGTAATTGGTGCCGGAAGACATTGCGGGCTGGGCCTGTTCGCCGCGGTGGAATACTCCCATTCAGAAATCTGAATTTTCTATCAGTTTCTGAAACCTGCAGATAACTGAGTTCGTTCGAAGCAGTTTTCACGGTTTTCGCTCACGGCTATCCAGTGTTTCCAGTCAGCATCGCTTTCGTTCAGGGATGGTTATTGCGAGAATAGACCAGTCGAGAAGACCGCAATGACGGAACTGATTCAGAAGCACCGGTCTGACATTGAACAGCTTTGCATCCGCCACCGAGTCCGCAAGCTGGAGGTTTTTGGCTCGGCGGCGGATGCAGACCGCTTTGATCCTCAGACGAGCGATTTGGACTTCCTGGTCGAATTTCAGGCCATGCCAGTCGAACAGTATGCAGACGCGTATTTTGGTCTACTGGAAGACCTTCAGACCTTGTTCGGGCGATCGGTAGACTTAATTATGCCGGAGGCGATTCGTAATCCTTACTTTCTGGAAAAGGTGAATCAGTCGCGGAAGCAGATCTATGCAGCTTGAGGCCAAGAAACTCCTTGAGGATATCCGCCAGGGCAGCGAGTCAAATACGGCTCTTCGTCCCGAGACTCCGATTTTGCCCGGTACTCGGAGAGTCCTTCGCTCAGCTGTAGAACGCCAGTTTCAAATCATCGGTGAGGCCTTAATCCGATTGACAAGGACCGACCCGGAAACTGCCGCTGCGATCGGGGACTATCGGCGCATTGTCGCCTTCCGCAATATTCTTGTTCACGCATACGGTGCCATTGACCATCCTGCGCGAACATTCTGTTGGAGCGTACAACGCTAGGCTGAAGCTCGACGACTTGAAGTAGCTATGGGCACTTCATCCGGTTCTCAAACCTCCTTGCCCGACTTTCTGCCGGTTCGCATGCTGAACGAATTCACTTACTGTCCACGCCTCGCTTACCTGGAGTGGGTCCAAGGGGAATTCGCGGACAACGCCTACACCCTTGAAGGAACCTTCGAACATCGGCGAGTTGACGTGGGACAGGGGGAGTTGCCTTATTCAGATGATGCAAACCAGGGTGAGTCGGGTGCCGAGGACGAGGAGACGCCGGCTATCGTTCGCTCATTGAATCTCTCTTCGCCGCGGGCAGGACTGATCACTAAGATTGACCTGGTCGAGGTCAAGGGTAACCATGTCGTGCCCATTGACTACAAACGAGGTCACAAGCCCTCGGTGCCCGAGGGCGCCTATGAACCTGAACGTGTCCAGCTGTGCGCCCAAGCGATCATCCTTCGGGATAACGGCTACCAGTGTGATCACGGCGAAATCTACTTTGCTGGCTCGAAGCGCCGCGTCACGATTACTTTTGATGAACGCCTGGTAGCGCGCACACTCGAACTTGCCGACGAGATGCGCCGCGTGGCTGCCGCCGGAACCATCCCGCCTCCACTGGGCAACAGCCCGAAATGTGAAGGCTGCTCCTTGGTGGCGATCTGTTTGCCCGACGAGACGGGGATGTTGAGGGCAGGTATCGCCGAAACCGAGCCTGAAACAGTCCGTACCGAGCCCCGGCGCCTGATTCCGGCTCGCGACGACGCCTTGCCGGTGTATGTGCAGACCCAAGGCGCTTATATCAGTCGCAGCGCAGACGTGCTTGTGATTAAGCACAGACAGGAGAAAATCGCAGAAGCCCGACTGTTCGAAACCTCGCAGCTGAATATACTGGGTAACGTTCAAATCAGCACACAGTCGATGCAGGAGCTGTGTCGCCGCGGTATTCCAGTGGCCTTCTTCTCTACGGGTGGCTGGTTCTGGGGACTTTTGAGCGCCAACCTGCACAAGAATGTCGAGCAGAGACTAAATCAGTTCAGAACCGCCGAAAGCCGGGAGCGTTCCCTGGCGCTGGCGCGCGCATTCATTTCATCCAAGATTCGAAACTGCAGAACCCTGATCCGCCGCAACGCGGCGGGTGTTGAGGAATCCGACCTGCGCCGACTACGTGATCTCGCTCGAGCGGCCTCCGAGGCGGCTTCGCTCGAATCCCTGCTCGGAATTGAGGGCACTGCCGCACGATTGTATTTTCAGTTGTTCCCCAAGATGATCAAAAGACAAGGGGTTGCAGGCAGCTTTGATTTTGGAGGCAGAAATCGGCGTCCGCCAAGGGACCCGGTTAATTCGCTCTTGTCGCTGGCCTATTCGCTCTTAGTCAAAGACCTGACCATAATGATAGCGGGCGCGGGTTTCGATCCGTTTCTCGGCTTTTACCATCAGCCGCGCTATGGACGGCCGTCTCTGGCACTCGATCTGATGGAGGAGTTCCGGCCGCTGATTGCGGATTCAACGGTCATTTCCGCTCTGAATACGAATGTGATCGACGAAGATGATTTCATCCGATCAAGTGGGGCCGTCGCCCTGACTACCCCGGCACGACGATCCTTCATCCAAGCTTACGAACGAAGAATGGACCAGCTCATCCGACACCCGGTTTTCGGTTATCAGATCAGCTACCGGCGTGTGCTGGACGTGCAGGTACGGCTGCTCGGTCGGTATCTGGCGGGAGAGATCCCGGAATATCCAAAATTCATCACGAGATAGTATGCGGCACGCCTACATCGTGAGCTATGATATCGCCGATCCGAAGCGGTTAAGGAAGGTGTTCCAGAAAATGTACGGCTATGGCGACCATCTCCAGCTTTCGGTCTTCCGATGTGAATTGTCCCGCTCGGATCTGATTCGGATGCGTGCTGCCCTCACGGACATTATCAAGAAGGACGAGGACCAGGTCCTGATCATTGACCTTGGCCCGTGCCCGGGACGGGGAGATAGAGTCATCAAAGCCCTCGGACTCGCCTGTGCGCCGAGAGCCCGAGCGGCGGTTGTCGTGTGATGGCAGGATCTCCCTGTGTAGCCCGGGGTGATGCCCGGGGCGCTTCCGAGCTATTGTTGCAGGCGGGAAGCGAGCAGCGGAGCTAGAGAAGATTTCCCGGGGCGCGCTCGCGGCGAGGGCAAAAGACGCGTCATTGCAGAAAAACAAACGAGGTGACTCGTGCTGATAACCCCGATTCGTGATCTAAACGGACCGCCTGGTTGGCGGGTGCTCGCATGCAGTGCCGCAAAACCAAGCCTGACCGGCCTCCGGACGCGTGCTGTTTCCGTGGTTACCGAACCACGGCTCCATTGAAGCGAGGCTGCTGGAGCTCTCCCGAGCCTTCAAGCCAATGTTTCCGTGGTTACCGAACCACGGCTCCATTGAAGCGCCG
>DAOTAI010000243.1:0-7779 GCA_035593865.1 Acidobacteriota bacterium | reverse complement strand
CGAGAGGCGTAAGCTTGGGCCCATCGTCCTCCCAAACGTAGATGGGGATGTTGCGCGGGTCGAGCGCGGTTGACAACCCCCGTTCCCGGGCGATGTGAAACATTCCGAAGTTGCCAGGCTCGTGTCCCCCTAACCAATGCCCCACAATGTCGACTCGAAAAGCGTCCTTTCCAAAAATGAGAGCATTGGTCAGGAAAACTTCCGGGGTGACGCCGGGTCCCGGTCCCTTGGCGAATCCATCCCCATTTTGAGCAACCATTCCTTCGATGATGTTCAGACCCAACGTCGAGCGGACGAGCGAGTAGGAATCCATCGTGCGCTGCGCCCACATCTCCATATAGGCGCCCTTGGCTGTGTCCCACCGAGGGTAGCCTGCTTGCAGGTGCTTCTCGTAAAGATCATCCACGTGACGCTGGGCATCAGGTTGAAAATCCTCGGCGATGTCTGGCTGCAGTCCCCCGCAGAAACGAATATAAGGCCGAATGTTCGTCCCCTGCAGGTTCTTTACGCAGAGGGTCAGCCCCATGGAATGCGTCTTTAGCTTGGCGATGTTGATTAAATAGCTATCCGGGTAGCTGAACGGCCCGACAAATTTGGTGCGCCGGAATACCACTCCATCCGGGCACTCCTTCGCTACAGCGGTCCTCGCGTCAGCGTCACCGTAATGGACGCCAGTGCGTTCGGCCATCTCGATGTAACCGGTGCCAGGCTGGGTTGGCATGAGCCCCTCCCGGATATAGATCCGCTCCGCCGGAATCCCCAGTTCCTTCATGCCCTCAATAATGCCTTCGACCACTTCCGAATCAGTGACGATGGCGTAGGTAGTCCCGGTCCCGACGGTTGAGGTCAGGTTGGGTTTGATCACAAATTTGTGGGACAGAGGAATGCCCGGACTGTCCTGGAGGGCGAATATGCGTTGTGCGAGATGCAGGCCGGCCCGCCTCTTGCCCTCGCTGTCGTCTTTTGAAGTTGCGTTGGTCTTGCGGATGAAAACGGCCTCCGGGTGAGCTTCGATGAAGGGATGTAAACCAAAATAAGATCCTGTTTTAAGGCCGCGTGCCCAGACCGTCGTCGCGGGTAAAACCCACGGGCTAACACCGAGTTTCGCCGCGATTCCGAGAAAAGCTCTTCGATCCATAGCCACCTCGCCTCGGGTTTGGACCCCGCTTTCGCCGGTGCGGTTACAAGACGGGGCGAATCACCCCCTTGGCCTCTATGTTACATCTAAAGCTTCAAATAAACGCTTCAAAAAGTGACGCCTGATGCGAGCTAGACCGGGCATGTCTCCGGCGGGCAGGCATACTGCGTCTACGGGAGCCACAGGCATCCTGCCTGCTTGTCCGGTTCCGCGATCAATCATGTTGGTGGCACAAGCAGGCAAAAGGCCTTCCCTGCAGGGATGCTGACCTCCAATTATCTGCGGTCGGGAAAGCGGAATGGTTCAGTGAAAAGCGCTGTGCTATAGTGCGGGGATACCACTCACCGCGAGACTTCGCGTTCCCACTATAGTCTAACGCCTAACTCGTTCTGCACCCCTGATGCTACACGGGCGGAGTGGCTCTGTTCTTCTGATTTCAAAGAGTAAGAAAAGGAGCATCCGAACATGAGAAACCATTATCTTTGGCCGGTATTGGCCGCCTTTTGCCTGTTGTCGATGTTGATCTTGCTGCCGTTTCGGCAAGCAGAGGCACAGGATGGCCAAGACACCCCCCGACCTACAGTCTTTCAGGCGGCAGGGACCACGGTGACTTCAATCCTTTGCTCGGTTGATTTTTTCCGCGCAGCCCTGGGGCAACCGAACAACGCAAACACGGCCGGTCCACTCACCAGCGGGCGGCGGGAGATTAACTGGGACGGCGGGGGCTCTACAGAAACGTCCCCGGCTCCGACACCGTTTGAGGGCTTCCTGGAGGGCCGCGGCGCTCTTATCACCACACCGGGAACCGGGTTCGTGCAGGCGCCCGTCTCAGGTCTGGCCGACACCTTCGCCAATCCGACTTATACGACAATATTTCAGCCGTTTAGCCCCCTTCGACTCTTTGCACCCGTCGGCAGCAACATTACAGACGTCGAGTTCTTTGTGCCGGGAGGCGGCAACGTGCAAGCCCTTACCTCCGGCTTTGGGGTGGTCTTCTCGGACGTTGACAAGCCGGACGCGACCGATCCCGCCGCACAGACGCTCATTCAGTACTACGGGGCCAATGACGAATTGCTTTTCAGCGGTTTCGTCCCCGCCTCTCCGAGCGACGCGAGCCTTTCATTTTTCGGCGTCGTGTATGCCGAGCCGGTGATCAGACGTGTCCGGATCACGACCGGTTACGCCGCGCTGGGCCCAAATGATGATGCTCAACAGGATATGGTCGTAATGGATGACTTTCTGTACGGCGAGCCGCAGCCGCTCATGCAGTGAACGCTGGTGAGAGCCACGCACTGGGGGCGCAGGCTAGAAAAGACTTAGCCACAGAAAAAAAAGGAGAACGACGGAGACAAGCGGGCCGCTGAATAGCTGGAGTCTAACGAACTCAAGGCCGGCCTTGCCTGGCCGGTTCTGTAAAGAGTTAAAAGGCGGCGCATAGTTGCCGGTCGGGCTCGCATAATTCCCCTAATCCGGCAACTTGGCAAGGAAAGAGTGGGCGGGAACGTAGAGTTGGTTTTGAACGAGAGCGTTACGGTGGAAGATCCACGGGTGGCACTCGATCCCGGCTAGAAACAGGTTTGAGCTTGGGACTTCCCGAATATCATATGCGCACAAGACGACGACGGGAAGCTTTCGGACCGCGTCCGTCAGGCGGGCTTCGAGTTGGAGGATCTCCCTGTCGGCGGGCCAGCCTGGCTTGCCCCAACCCAAGTTCCCGAGAATGCGAACCAAGGGGGCCCCCCGGTCCACTGCGAAACTGATCAGCGCACCGATCTCCTCGATGAGCGCTTCAGCGGATTCCTTTCCCGGCACGAAGCGCAGGCGGTCCTCTCTTCTGAGGCCGACGGCATCGAGGCCGGCACGTCTGATTGCTGAACCCATGCATTCGTTGGCCTCCTCGTGGCCCACGAGAATGCAGGTTTCGCCCTGCGCGATTCCAGCCGCCAAAGAACCTGTCATGGGCGCAAGATCGTGCTCCGATTCCCAAAAGTAGGCCATGTGATCCCCCGGCGCCACCAGCGCATCGCCGGAACCCAGTGAGATACGGGGCTCCGGCCGCCTCGGGAGATGGAACCCGTGCTTGTGAAAGAGTTCTGTCAGCCGCTCTTTCTCGATTGTGGTCACGCCCGTCGAACGGTCTTCCAGCTTCCCCAGGTATCCGACCAGGGTGTTCGACTGTGTGACCAGAAGTGCGCACGAAGAGCAAGCGCAGTAGTGGGCCTCAAACCGATCACCGTCACGTGCCGTCAGCGCCCCGCCCAGGTAAGAGGTCACCGCCTCTGACAGCTCTGCGCATGTCATGGCCTCATACGGCCGTATCGTCACGTCGATCCTCCAGAGAAGTAGTCCGCCACCATCGCCCGTACCTTGGATCGGGCACGGTGCAAAATCACTCGTTGATTAGTCTCGCTCACCCCGAGGACGTTACGGACCTCTTCGCTTGAATACCCCTCGATGTCCCTCATCGTAATCACGATTCGCTGGTTCGCGGGAAGAGAGTCAATCGCCGCGCGGATCCGAACGCGGGCCTCTTCAGTCAAAAGCCTGGTCTCCTGAGAGGGGCGTGGATCGGGCAGCGAGCGACCGTACGTCGAGGTCTCACCTCTTGAATCGGCTTCGTCTACTTCCAAATCCGCGAACGGGACCATACGGCCTTCGCGGATGCCGGGTCTTGGCTTGGTTGATCAGGATTCTCATAATCCAGGTCTTCACGGACGAACGCCCCTGAAAAGCCCAGATTCCTTGAATGACGGCAAGCCAGGTATCCTGGACGACTTCGTCTACCGCTGCCTTTTTGGAAATGTACAGACGGGCGATCCGGCGCAGGGTCGGGTGATACTGATCAACCAGGCGAGCAAAAGCGTTTTCGTCGCCACGGCGCAGGGCTTCGACAAGTATCGCGTCAGAACCCGGAGCAGCGAGAGTGGTGGCTTGCGCCTCGGCTTGAGAGGCCTGTGCTTCAGCCTGGGAGGCTCCACTTCGGGCAGACGCTCCCTCGTCCTCCTGACTCATGCTGAATTCTCCGATGGGGGTGGCCGCGTTCCTTGCATTATACAACCAGCCCGGCATGTAACGAGGAGTCGGTCGACGAGACTAAAGGGAGGGACGGGGAAGCGACGAGACGAGCCGTCCCAGGCTATGACGGAAAAGGGCTGAAATCGGCACGGTCCGACCCCAAAGGGGCATAAGCGCTAAAATAAGAGACCGTTTTTTGTCCCGAAGGGACTAAGCAAGATAGCCTAGGGTACCGTTTTTTCAGGTACCCTAGGTCTCCGGTCCTCAACGGGTCCCCTTCCCTGAAGGGGAAGAGCAAAAATCACTAATGTTGCTCTTTGCTGTTCCCCTTCAGGGAACCTGATTCTCGCCAGATTTGTCCCTATCGGGACAAAAGGCAAAGCGGCATCTTAGCGCTTATGCCCCAAAGGGACCCCTAAAGGGGTCGACTGGGCGCCCGCTTCAAAAAGTAAATGGCATTGGGCGAGACGCCTGCGCCACCAAGCCACCGTCCCTTTCGGATGGACTTCCTTGGGGGAGCCCTTTGCGCCGCTCACACTGTACGCCCCACAAGAGGCTGATTGCCGTTTCGGTTGAAGTAGCCTCCCCATCGGAGCAGCATATGGATTCGCTCGACAGAGAAGCCCAGTTGGTAAGCTGTAAGGGCAAAGGCGTGAAGCGTCATAACCTTCAGTGGGCCAACTTGCTGCCACAGCCTCGCCGAGGTGACGATGGCCTCGTTGGCGATGCGTATTTTCCCCAGCTTCCGCAGGCGGCATACAAACTCCACGTCTTCCATGATGGGATACGACTGGAAACCACCGGTTTGCCGGAAGGTACGGGCACGCAAGAACAAGGCTTGGTCACCGAAAGGAAGGCTGAGCCAGCGGGAACGCAGATTGGCGCCGATCTCAGTCAGTCGCAAAAGCGGGGTGCTCAGATCCAGCCGAAAAGTGAATGCGCCTGCCACCACCCGGGAATCAGCGAGAATCTCCTTAATTACACCAGCGTAACCCCCGGGAAGAATCGTATCGGCGTGGAGAAAAACCAGGATCTCGCCGGACGCAATCGCCGCGCCTATATTCATTTGCTGCCCTCGGCCCGCGGGCGAGCTGACGACACGAGCCCCCCGCTCGTGGGCAATCAAGCGCGTGTCATCTCGGCTTCCGCCGTCAGCCACGATGGCTTCGACGCCAGGTTCGGTCAATACGTGATCGAGCACTTCCCCGATTCGGCCCGCCTCGTTCAGGGCAGGGATGATGACACTGATCGAAGGTGTTTTTCCTGTTGACGCGCCAAGGATACCTATCGAAGCCACGCGAAAATTCTCTCCAGCAAGCGCTTGCGAGATGGAGTCAAACGTTTTCGGTTGTACAGGTCTGCCGCCTTACGAATGACCTCCGCCTGGGTCGGATAAGGATGGATCACTTCACTGATTGACCCGAATTTGATGCCTCTGGTCATGGCGAGAGTCAGCTCACTGATCATCTCTCCAGCATGTCTGGCCACCAATGTGGCACCGAGCAGACGGCCATTGCGCGAATCCACTTGCACCTTCAGGAATCCTTCCTCTTCGCCGTCCAGGACCGCCCGGTCGACTTCCCCGAGCGGCACTCTCAAGGTTTCAAATGGGATCCCTGCTTTGGCAAGATCCTCGGCGTGGGCGCCCACCTGGGCGATCTCAGGGTCGGTATACGTGCACCAGGGAATGACGAGGGCCGAGAATTTCTTCCTGGGTAAGAACGGGAAGAGCGCGTTCTGGGCAGCAATGCGGGCTGCAAAATGGGCTGTATGCGTGAATTTGAAAGCCGAACAGACATCGCCGGCCGCGAAGATGTGTCGGTTGCTCGTGCGCAGCGAGTCGTCAACCTTGACTCCTGTCGTGTCGTATTCCACTCCTGCCGCATCGAGGTTCAGTCCCTCGACGTTCGGCGTTCGGCCGACTCCCACCAGGATCTGGTCCACCCTCACGACCTCACGGCGCCGGTCGTGCTCGATCTCTGCCCGGTACCGGTTCCCGTCACGGGTCACCCTCGTGACTTCGCTGTTGAAAAGCAGTCTGATTCCCTCACGCTCCAGGACCTGACCCAACATCGAAGCGGCTTCCGGATCCTCGCGTGGCATCAATCGCTGTCCATTCGTTACCAGGGTCACCTGTGACCCGAGGCGAACAAAGGCCTGAGCCAGCTCACACCCGATCGGTCCGGCGCCAATCACGAGCAGCTGTCGAGGCAGCTCGGTCAGCGAAAAAACTGTTTCGTTTGTGAGATAGCCGGCCTCCTCAAGGCCTGGAATCGGCGGGGCCGTCGGCCTGGCGCCGGTCGCTATAATCGCCTTCTTGAAGCGGAGACTGGCCCCGCCCACTTCAATGCTGTTCCGGCCGGTGAACCTGGCATCCCCGAGGTACACGTCCACCCCCAGGCCGGAAAAGCGAGGGGCGGAATCGTTCGTGCTGAGGCGGCTGCGCAGCTTTCGCATCCGTTCCATTACGGCAGCGAAATTCACTTGGCCGGCGCCGTCGTCACTCACTCCGTGTTCCGAGGCCCGGCGCAGGTCAGCCAGTGCACGCGAAGAACGAATCATCGCCTTGGAGGGGACACAGCCGACGTTCAGGCAATCGCCCCCCATCAGGTAGCGCTCGACGAGCGCCACGCGTGCTCCCAGAGCAGCCCCGATGGCGGCGGAGACCAGGCCGGCTGTCCCGGCTCCCAGGACGACCAGGTTGTAGCGGCCGTCAGGCTTCGGGTTTTGCCAGCCTGGCGGGTGAACGTTCCGCACGAGCTTCTCGTTGAACTCATCCATCGGTTCGACGCGCACCCCGGCAGCACGAGAGGCTTCTGCAATCGCATTGACTGTCCCTGGTGTCATACCAATTTCCCCTCTGTGCTTGATTCAGATACCGCCTCTTGGAGCGAGCGCCGGGCTATCCGCGTGACGACAATGGTAACGAGGACAGTCGCGACCAGGCCCAGGATCTTGGGCGCTTGTTGAGCCACGCCGCCTTCCAGTTGACCGGAGAAAACCTGAGTCAGGTCCCTGGCAGTCGAGCCGAGATACACGTACAGAACGGTTCCCGGCATCATTCCGATCCAAGAAGCAAGGATGTAGTGGCGGAAGCTCACACTCGTGAGACCAAAAGCGTAATTGAGCAGGTTGTAAGGGAAGACCGGCGTCAGTCGAGTCAGCATAACTATCTTGAAGCCTTCGCGCCCGACCGCTTGGTCGATGGCGCGGAACTTGGAATAAGAAGCAAGTTTCCTCTCGACTCTGTCGCGGGCCAGGTAGCGGCCGGTTAGGAAGGCAGCGGCCGCTCCGAGCGTGGCGCCAATGGAAACCACGACAGACCCGACCAGCACCCCGAACAGAAACCCAGCTGCAAGGGTGATGAGCGAGCCCGGCAGGAAGAAGACAGCCGCCACCACGTAGACCGCGATCAACACCAGGCCGCCCCAAAGACCAAGCGCCTGCGTTTCGCTGAGCAGCACCTGCACGTACTGCCGGACCGGCAGAAAGACCAGGGCGAGGATTGCAGTGAGCAGCAGGAAGACCACCAGCGACCAACGCAGCCACGCGGTCCGCGATCGATCCATGGTTAGCCCGGATTTCTCACAACCGAACGCTCGGCGGGCAAATTGACCATTTTTCGG
>DAOTAI010000242.1:0-7796 GCA_035593865.1 Acidobacteriota bacterium | reverse complement strand
TTCGATGATTTCCCCGGCCGCTGCGGACAGCGCACGGGCCGCGTCTCGAAACAACTGCAGCCCGCGACTTGCACGCGCTTTGATCTCGACATTCCGCTTCATGGGATCGTTTCCTTCCCGAGTTGGATGAAACCGGGGAGTACCTGATTCAGAGCGGGATAAGGCAATTGGCTTAACGGGCGAAATCCGCGTGTCCTCGCCTGCCCACCTCCGTTCGTCAGGGGCAATTTGGTCCTGAAAAGACGCGGACGGAGTACCGGTCCCCAAGACTGGCCAACTGCTTGTCGGTTGTCAAAAGGACTCCATTGTTCCGTCGCGCCAGGACGAGATAGAACATGTCATAGACCGGGCACTCGGCCAAACAGGCTTGTGCGAATGCCTCGCGGTACAAATCGCGTTCGTCAGCGAAGTGGTCGACCAGGGATACTGCCCGGTACAGCGCCTCTTCACACGTCGCTAGAACCACGCCGTGGAATCGATGGTATTTCCACAGCGCATTGCTAACCTCTGCCATGAACAAGTGCGGCGCAACGACCCAATCCGCTCGCTCAACCTGCTCGGCTAGCACTTCGCTCCGTTTCCCGCCAAGCACGATCTCCAAAGCGGCGCTTGCATCAAGGATCGCAATCATCGGTCACGGTCCTCGCGAACAAGCGTCGCAGGGTCCGGCAGATTCGTGTCGCGTAGGACTGGTTCGGCTTGAAGACGACGGAGTACTTCTCGTCTGCGCGCACGCGGCGTCTCTTCTTTCCCCAAACAACGGGCGAGGATTATGACCGCCTCCTGTGAGAGGCTCCGCCGCTCCTTTTCAGCCCGGCGGACCAATTCTCGATAGATATCCTCGGGCAAATCCCTAATCTGTAGAGAGGGCATAAAATCAGTTCCTGCATTCTTCAGCATAATGCATGCAAGTGCGGAATGGCAATCAGTATGCCTCTGCGGCCTTCGCGCAGCATACAGCATTCCAAAGCAAGCCCGGGAAGCCGCAAAACCTGTATATCTCCGCTCGCTTAGAAGCTTGGTGGCCGCAATGCTGGAGCAGACCAAACCTCAATCTGACGGACGCACACCGATTTCGTCCAGGTGAGAGAGGAGATCCTGTGGGTCCTGATACACCCGGTAAGCTCCGGCCCTTTCGAGCTCCTCTTCGCCATATCCGCCGGACAAGACCCCGACACCGAGCGCCCGGGCGCGACGAGCGGCGAGCAGATCCCACACGCTATCGCCAACGACCACTGAGTCCTGAATCGAAGCGCCGAGGCTTTCGGCGGCAGCCAGGAACAGATCCGGGTCCGGCTTGGCGTGCCTGACACGATCGCGTGTGATGACGACGACATTTTCCGGAAGCTCGAGCACCCGAAGCGCCGACGCTGCGCTCTCGAGCCGCCCGCTTGTGGCAATCGCATACGGGACTCCGGCCTCGGACAGGTGTTTCAGCAGCTCACGCGCTCCAGGTAAAGGGCGCACCTGGCCAACCAGGCGAGAGTAAGCATCGGCATGAAATCTCTGGAGCGACTCCACTTCATCGCTCGTGATAGCCCTCCCTGTCTCGCGGAGAAGGGCGTTGACCAGCAGCCCCCCGCTCATTCCGATCCGGCGGTGAATTCGCCAGACCGACAGCTGCGTTCCTACACGCTCGAGCGCTTCTCTCCAAGCGAGGACATGCTGATACACACTATCAATAAGCGTTCCATCCAGATCGAACAAAAACGCCGGTCTTTTCGGCAGAATTTTCTCGGCTGCTTGTGATTGGCTCATATCGTGCTCTTTTCGTGTGTCCTTAAATGGACGCAAAGAGATTGTTCAGGCATTCAGCCAGAGTTGGATGTGCAAATATTCCTTCCTTAAGTCTCTTGTAGGAAAGCTGGCCGATCATCGCTATCTCCAGCATCGACATGATCTCTCCGCCTTCGACCCCAAGGACTGCGCATCCCAGTATTTTCTCGGATTCAGGATCCACAATCGCTTTGATGAAACCGCGTGTCTCGTCCAGCTCGATGGCCCTTGCCACGGAGCTCATCGGCATTTTGGCGACCCGGAAGTTGCGTCCCTCGCGCCTCGCCTCCTCTTCTGAGAGGCCGACGCGGCCGAGCTGTGGATCGGTGAAAACCGTGTACGGAACCAGCCGTCCCTTCGTGGTCGCCTTTCCCCTCTCAAGGAGATTAGTCCTCAGAATCCGGAAATCGTCGTAGGAGGTGTGAGTAAAGGCAGGGCCGCGTTTCACATCTCCCATGGCGAAAATACCTGGAACACTGGTTTCCAGCCTTTCATTAACGGGAATGAATCCTTCCTTATCAGGCTGGATCCCCGCCGCGCCAAGGTTAAGAGAGGCGGATTCAGGGACTCGTCCGACAGCGATGAGCAGGGAGGAGCCCTCCAGGAGAAGTTCTTCCCCATCGCGCCTCGCATGCAGTCGAATTCGCTCGGCCCCCGCGCGCTCCGCCCTCGTCACTTCGGTACCCACCAGCACTCTGATTCCGTCTTCCTCCAGGATTTTCTTCAGTTCCTCCGCCACATCGGGATCCTCGCGGGATAGCAGTTGCCCGCCTCTTTGAATGATAGTCACCTGGCTTCCGAACCGCCGAAACATCTGCCCGAATTCCAGGCCTATATAGCCGCCGCCCATCACCAGCAGGTGCTCAGGCAATTTGGTCAGCTCCATGATGCTCGTCGAATCGAGCCGCGGCACCTTGTCGAGACCCTCGATTGGCGGTACCAAAGGGTGCGCCCCGGTATTGATGAAGATTTTGTCTGCGACGAGATGAAGCACGTCCCCGCCATTGGTGGCCACCTCGATCTCTTTGGGACTCAGGAGACGTGCGTCCCGAGGACGAGAGTGAGATTCTCCGTCTCTTCCAGTGACCGCAGGACATTACCTCGAAACCTCTCCACCACCTCTCGCTTTCGCTCGATCACGCTGCCCAGATCGACGGACTGAGTCCCGCAGCCCACGCCGTAATCCGTCCCACGCTTTGCCAGGTACGCCACTCTTGCGCTAGCCACCATGGTCTTCGTTGGCGTGCAACCCCGATTGACGCAAGAACCCCCGACATGGCTGCGTTCGATGACACCCGTCTTATAACCCGCCTGTCCCAGCGCCACCGCGAGGGGCTTCCCTCCCTGTCCTGTCCCGATGACAATCGCGTCGTATTTTTGGGAATGAGACGGTGCGGACATGGTTACCTCCTCGAGCCCGAAGGTGGCTTAACAGACATCATTAGCAAAACTGTCCCGCGCTTTCACGGCTAGTGATCCTGACCAACCTGTTACCCCAGGCGCACAAAGCGCGCTGGCCTGGGCTATTGTGTCTCGGCCTTTCAGGCCGAAAAACAGAGACGGGACTTTTGCAATTGGCTCTCGAAAATCGGCTCTCGAACTGGAATTATCGACCGAATGACGCTATCGGCGAAGAACGTGGAGGACCTCCTCCATGTAGCGTTCGGCGGCTGCGGCTGATTCCTCCGGACTGCTGCCGTTCTCACGCGCGCTTAGGTAGGGCGCGTACCAGTCCCACCATTGGTGCTCGCCGTGCGTTTTCTCGTAGCGGTCGTGGTGCTCTGATGTCTCGCGGAGCAGCTCTGCAAGGGTTTCGACATCGGCAGTTTGTGCTCGCGTCGATTTCCATTCACGGCCGGGAAGTCGTGTCTTGATCTCCTGCAGCAGCCAGACGTTCCCGTCCGGATCCTGGAACGAGGCAAACGAGAAGTAGGAACGGCCCTCCGGGTCGCGTCCGTTGACGCGAGGGTTCTCCCCGGTGTTGTTAAAGGGGCCGCGGGCGTAGTGGAAGACCTCGCTCACGTCGACTCCCCGGGCGATCAACTCGCCGCGTGCACCGTCGAGGTCGTTCACGGCGATAACCAGCCTGTCCTTCAGGCCTGGCTCGGCCGATGTGATTCCCTTGCCGAAGATAATCGAGGCTGCAGAGTTGTGCGGCGTCACCTGCACGCCGCGAAAGTCCCCATTTGCGACGTCGATATCGAGCCGCCAGCCGAGATTCTCATAGAAGGTCTTCGCGCGGTCGACGTCGGAAACACCGATCACCACGACTTCCAGCTTCATGTCGACCGGTTCCGCTTTCGCGATTTCTGTAGTTTTCATGACTCCCCCCGGGAAACCTCTTCTACCTGGTCCAAGTAAGCCCCGTAGCCCTCGGCTTCCATATCGTCGCGATGGATAAACCGCAGTGAGGCGGAGTTGATGCAATAACGCAATCCGCCGCGGTCCTTTGGGCCGTCGGGAAACACGTGCCCGAGATGGCTGTCCGCATGCGCCGAACGCACCTCGGTGCGGATCATACCGTGCGTGGTGTCCTGTAATTCTTTGACATTCGCGGGTTCAATCGGTTTGGTGAAGCTGGGCCACCCGCATCCGGATTCAAATTTGTCCGACGAGGCGAAAAGCGGCTCGCCGGACACAATATCGACGTAGATACCCGGTTCGTTGTTGTGTAGATATTCTCCGGTGCCAGGAGGCTCCGTACCGTTTTGCTGCGTTACGCGATACTGCTCTGGCGAGAGCTTTCGGATCGCGTCGGTGTTCTTGCTGAACTTCTGCATATGAATTCTCCTTTCCTCCTACGCAGTGTGAGGATGTGACGTCGGGGTGGACCGGAACGGCATCGGACTCTTCCGTCTGCTGCGCGAAAAAGATCCCAAAAGGCCCGCGAGCATGCATCAAGAAGGCCGCCGGATTGGCTGTATTGGCGTGCTTTGAATGGGCCCCTGCCGTGTCGGCGAGCAAGGACGTTGTTACGGCCATTGTAGCTTGTTGCGAGAACCGCTTAAACTCGGCGGGCACAGGGAAGACGGTACAGCGATGTTGCGGCTCTTTAGACGCGGTGTTGGTTTAGCGAATTTTGCATGCTTTTCCTTCGTAGATTTTTCCACTCGAGCGTTATAGCTATAGGAGGGAAACTTGAAATGAGCGAAATGCGCATAGTGATTCGGGACGCCAAGCGGCAGATCGGAGCTGATCGCCACGGCAGCTTTGGACAGTGCATCGTGGCTGCTCTCGCAGCCGAGCCTGAAACAATCGAAGAACTCGAAGCCGCACTGGAGAGGTTCATCAAACCCGACAAAGAGGGTTACTTCTGGGGTTTCGAGCCAGCCCCAGGTTACGCGTACTATGATGCGGGACTTCTCGTCGTTGACCTTGAAGGCCGCCTGGTCGTGTGTGACTCTACCTATTTTCATGCGACCCGGGACGGGAGCGTCTAGTATCACGACGGCCACTCGGCAACCGACGTTCAGGTGAAGTACCGTTTGTCAGCCGACTGGCTGCTCACCGAGGATTCAACTGACTGGGAGGCGCTCGCCGAAGAACGCCGGCGCGAAAGACGCCTTAACCCGCCCCTCGACAGCAGAGCGGTGCTCTACGACGAACCACTGCTCGACTTCATTGCTCGGAACTGCCTGGAGGTCTTCCGTGACCTGGGTCCCGCGGCTGAGCCGGATTACGAAAACCCCGCCTATAATCGGGAGTACGACCTTGTCCGGGAAATTCATGTGCGCTGGATGATGACGCCGCTTGACGACCTGCGAGGCAAGACCCCGCGCCAGGTTATGCTCTCCAAAAGACGCTTTATAGATGGCGATCTGGAAGATCGCGCACTTCAGTGGTCGCAAATGGGCTGCTGTCCTCCTGGTATTAGCGCCCAATCGGCAGCATACCGGTTTGGAGGGTTCGGTACTCATGAAATGGTGGTCTACTACGACTTGGTCCGGGAGTTGATCTGGCGTTGCCGCCGCCACGTCGGAGAACGTCTGGCTGGCTTTAGCGCAGCCGATCTTTCGATGGAGGATTTCGTTCCCGGCGAGGTTCGTCGCCTGGCGGAATGGCGCGACCGCTGGCTTGCCAGTCCGTACATGGATTTTGCCGACCGAACCGCTGCCAGCATTATCCATAACGAACGGGCACGAATACCGGAAGGGGAATCGGGCCAAGCAGCGATGATCGACGATGACTGTCCTCTCTGTCAAATGCAAGCCGAGTTATCCGGCCCATCGTTCTGGCACCTGGACGGCTCCCAATTGGACGATGATTTTGCCTTCTCACTTAATTGCGAAACCGTGGAGGAATGGGAGCAGGAAAGGCGCGAGTGGGAGGAGTTTGGTCGTCGATTTGCTGCCCGTGAGGCCGTAATCAAGCGCCTTGGAGTGAGCTTTCCAGGCGAGGGCTGGGTGAATCCGGATGTTCTCTGGGAAATGAGCTTCTCGGTGCTCTATGCCAGGGACGAGCCTATGCCGATGCGTCTGTTCACCATCGGTTCCCACTTGGCCGATCTGATCATGGAACTAAAGGAAGGGATGCAGGGCGATGGTTCCGAAGAGTCACAGCCGAGTGGGAGCGAAGCGCAATTGGTAGACGAACTCTGCAACGCCTTTCACAAAGTGAGCGAAGCTGTACGGGCGCCAGAGACCGAGCAGGGCGAATCGGGGCAAGTCATCCAAGGTTATAAGCAAGTCATTGATACAATGAAACATTCCGTTCTACAACCTTGGGAGCGAAGAGCAAATCGCCGAGGTTGTGCCCTTGCTGTTCCCCTTCAGGGAACCGATTGAAACCAAAAATCGACTGACCCAGGGTACCTGAAAAACGGTACCCTGGGCTATCTTGCCTTGTCCCGTCGGGACAAAAAAACCAGGAACGGCTTAACGAGTGCCTTAGCGACTGCGTCACGGAGTGAAAAACCCTCACACCCTTACCGGGGTGCGGGACTGCTTCTCTCCCCGGTTCCGGGGGGCGCTCAAAGAAGGTTCACCCCGAGCTACTCTCCCCGCACGCCTCACGCCTCCGGCGTGCTAATCCAACCTGGAGGCAGCGCCGCTGGGAGAGGAGAGGGGATCAGAAAAACTACTTTACTCCGATCACCATGGAATCCGGCCCAACAAGGTGAACTACGCTCGTCTCCTTGAACCCGATTTCCTTCATCCAGGCTTGACAATCGGCCCCGGTGTAGTCGAATCCGTCCTGTGTCTCGATCAGCATGTTCAAGCTCATCAGGAGGCCGAACGCATTCTGCCTTCGATCGTCGTCAATGATCGAATCGTACACGACGATCGCTCCGCCGTCGGGAACGGCTTGATAGGCTTTCCGGATCAACTCTTTCTTCTCATCCAAATTCCAGTCGTGCAGGATGTGTCCGTAGAGAACAACATCGGCACTGGGCAGCGGCTCTCCGAAGAAATCTCCGGCCACGAACTTCAGTCTTCGAGCCAGGCCATTTTGGATCGCGTACTCCTCGAAAATCGGCTCGATTTCCGGAAGATCGAACCCGATGCCTGTCAAATGTGGATGCACGTTCGCGATCTGAACTGCCAGGTCCCCCTGGGCCGTTCCGACATCCACGAACGTCCGGTAGTCTTCCCAGGGAAACTTCGCCGCAATCGCAAGGTTGGCGCTGCGGCTAATGCCGGTCATCGCTGCTGCGAACTGCTTGAGCCGGGCCGGATCCGCGTACAGGGCGGTAAAGAGCTGTTCGTTTCCGCCCTTTAGTTCGTTCTGGGGCCGCCCGGTTCGCAGCGCCTCGGTCAGGTGTCCCCAGAAACCATAGAGACGCCGGTTGGCCATTTCGAGGATTCCGCCGATGTAAGTCGGTTTTCCCTTCGTCAGATAGTACTCAGCGGCCGCGGAGTTCCCGTAGAGGCCGTCCTCCCTTGTGAGAAAACCGAGTGCCACCAAGGCATCCAGGAAATCATGGGCCGAACGCGGGTGCAGGCCGAGCCGGCCTCGCACCGTGTTCAAGTCGAGCGGGCGTTTAGACAGTTCGGAAAATAGGCCCATCTCGATGGCGCTCA
>DAOTAI010000241.1:0-7853 GCA_035593865.1 Acidobacteriota bacterium | reverse complement strand
GTACCGGCTTTAGCCGGGCAGTTGCCCAGCGGTCAATTGTTGATATCTGACCGCTTTAAGGCCCGCCTGAAGGCGGGACTACAAACAGGGGCCCAGGCGGTGGTTGAAGTTCCGCGTCTTTTGTCGTGGCCGGACTCTCCAGCTGGGAGAGTCCGACCACAATAAGTCTGCGCTGAGATGATCGATACGTCTCCCCCGCTCGGCCTATTCAGGTAACACCTTGGCCCCGGTGATTTTCAACGTGTAGGCATGAGAGCAAGGCAAGTCTCCCGGCATGGCCTCCGGCATTCGCACCAGCAGCACATTGCCTTTCAATTCGGCCTTGAGCGGTTGCGCCCATCCCAGCATAGTTACGCGGAAGTCGGCTGGTGCCTGGATGTCTCGGAGGATGAATTCCTTCCCCGGCCACCCGGGAAGAATGGCATAAAGCGCATCAGGCTTCTGGGTGAAGAACGCCTGCTTTACAGCTAACCCGTCCTTCGCCTGAAAACCGATTTGATTCATGAGATCGTACTTGATCTTGTATTCACCAAATTCCTGGTCGGGACGCTTCCCCTCGGACCACTGAGCCGAGCGCCCCGCGGTACGAGTTCCATAAATCGCTTCGCCATTAACCCGTAGCCAATCGCCTATTTCCAGCAGTCGTTGCTCCATAATCACGGGAATCCTTCCGTCGGCCGTCGGACCGATGTCGAGCAGGAAGTTCCCTCCGCGGCTCACCAAGTCGACGAGGATCAGGATTAGTTCACGCCCGGTCTTATAGTCGTCGATCGTTTCCGCCCGGTTGTACCCGTATGAATACGCCATTCCACGGCTTTCCTCCCACGGATGAGAGGCATCTTTCATCCCGGCCGCATACTCCGTCGTGTAGTAGCCGCCGTGCTGGTGACGGCAGTCTTTGCCCCAACGGTCGTTGACCACCACTTCCTCCTTGACCGGCGATTCGTTGAATAGCCAGGCGAGAAGTTCCTCGCTTTTCCAACTGGCTGACGGCATGTCCCATTCACCGTCGCTGAAGATGATAGCCGGTTTGTAGCGGGTAACAACATCTTTGAACTGCGGGATCATGTGGTCGTCGACGTAGCGCTTCCGGTCAGAACGCCAGAGGGGATTAAACCATTCGTACAAAGAATAGTAGAAGCCATACTTTAAACCGCGCTTTCGGCAGGCGTCGCCGAGCTTCCCCAGCAGGTCTTGCCTGGGTCCGATTTCCGCGGCGTTCCAGGGCCGGCCCCAGGTTTTGCTCGCCTCAGTACTGGGCCAGAGAGCAAAGCCGTCATGGTGTTTAGACGTGGGTACTATGTATCGCGCTCCGGATCGCACAAAGATATCCGCCCAGTGATCGGGATCAAAAAGCTCGGCACGAAACAAGGGAGCGAAGTCCTGATACTCGAAGTCCTCGCCGTAGTTCCTCTTATGGAACTGCCACCAGACATTGTCCGGCTTCTTGTCGGCCATCCTCTGCCAGTACCATTCGGAATACTGTTGAGGGGCGCCCCACGCGGGCACAGAGTAAACTCCCCAGTGAATGAAGATCCCAAACTTTGCGTCCAGGAACCACTCCGGCATCGGTCGTTTGTCGAGCGATTCCCATTTGGGCGCGTACTTCGTGTCAGCCGCTTCAAGCAGCCCGGCAAGCAGCAGACAAAGAAGTGACATCATGGCCATGACCCTGCATCTGAAGCCTCTCATTGGGGTTCGTTCTCCTTTGCGGTTATTTGCGCTGATCCGTAGCTCGATGCTTCAGCAGTAGATCACTTCGTCAGCTCTTTTTCAATTTCCTCCAGCGTTTTCCCCTTGGTCTCCGGCAGGCGCACCTTGATGAACACGAAGCCGGCCACACAGATAGCTGCGTACAGCCAGAAAGTAAGAGCTGGTCCAAAGTGCTTGTTCAGCGCGGGGAAAGTGAAAGTCAGGACAAAACAGGCCAGCCAGAGCGAGGTGACGGCGACGGACATCGCGGCGCCCCGGATCCGGTTGGGAAAGATCTCGGAAATGACGACCCAGGTGACCGGGGCAAGAGACATCGCATAGCAGCCGATCGCAGCGACCACCAGCCCCAGGACATGAATTCCCTGGCTGCCGGAAAAGTAGAATCCTCCAAGCAGCGTGTAGATAAGAGCGAGACCAGCCGCGCCGATCAGCATCAGGCTCCTGCGGCCGACTTTGTCTACGGTGGAGATGGCCACAAACGTGAAAATGAGGTTGACGACACCGGTTACCACGATATTGAACATAATGTCCGACACTTTGTAACCGGCCGCGGCGAAGATCTCCTCGGCATAATTGAATATCACGTTGATCCCGCACCATTGCTGAAATACGGCCAGTACGACGCCAAGGACAAGAACACCCCTCAGTTTCTTATCGAGCAGATCTCGGAAGCGAACCTGGCTGGTCTCCAGGCGCAAGGTCTCTTCAATTTCGGCAATGGTCTGACTTGCATAAGCCTGGCCGCCGATCCTGGTAAGCAGAAGCCTAGCCTTTTGTGTTTCGCCGTTCTTGGCCAGCCAACGCGGACTCTCAGGAACGAAGAGCATCCCCAGAAAGAAGAGGAGAGCGGGGATCGCGGTAACGCCAAACATCCAGCGCCAGCCCTGCTGCGCGTACCAGGAGGTTTGAAGAAACTCCTCGGTCGCATCTGGGGGAAGGTCAAAAACGAGCATCCAGTTGACCAACTGGGCCAGCGCAATGCCGATCACGATCGTCAGCTGGTTGACCGAAACCAGTCTGCCCCGCATCGTGGCCGGGGCGACTTCTGAGATATACATCGGCGAAAGACTGGAAGCGAGTCCAATCGCCACGCCGCCGAGCATGCGCCAAGTCACAAAAACTGGAAAACTGCCGGCCAGACCGTTTCCGATGGAGGTGATGGCAAAAAGAAGCGCCGAGAAAATGAGCAGCCGCTTCCGGCCGAATCTGTCGCTGAAGCCGCCAGCGAGCATGGCCCCGACCAGGCATCCGATCAGGGCGCAACTGTTCGCCCATCCCTTCATCGCCGGATCAGTCAGTTGGAAATACCGTTCGAAAAACGGTTTTGCGCCGCCAATTACGACCCAGTCGTACCCGAAAAGCAGGCCGCCAAGCGCAGCAACCAGGGAAATCGCCCAGATGTAGCGAGTGTTAAGAGCAGCCGGACTATCTGAAGCCCCGGCCCGGATCAAAGTTGCCTGTTGCACGCTGCTTCTTATAGCAGAGCGGGAAGGATTCTGCCAGAACGACGATGAAACAAGTCTGACAGCCTATAGTGGCTCTCCTTTAGGTGGTGGCGTCGGTTTTTCGAAACGGATATCAGTATCGAGAAGTACGGTGATGGAAGCACCTTTAGGCAATTCGACTTCGTTGTTTCTTCTCAGGATCCCAAGGATGGCGCCGGTGGCAGCTCCCGCTCCGATGCCGATACCCAGTGCTTTAACACTGCCTGTCGCGATGGTCCCGCCAACTCCCCCCAAGGCGCCTATCTTCGCACCCTTCTCAGCGTCCGATATGATCTGCTCGGTCTGCCCGCCGCTGGCCTCGATTTTCCCCTCCTCGTCGGCTGCCTCGTAGCCTTCGGCCGAGCTCGTAATCGCCCGGATTGCACGGGTGGTCCCGTCCGGCAGGATAATGGTGTCAAATTCCAGCCGGATTTGACCTTCCGGGCCAACGCGTTCTGCACGCTTCGTGGCATCGACGTGACCGATTAGGTAACTGCCTACCGGTACGATAATCCGATCATCAATTGTCACGGGGACCGAAACACGACCGTAGAACTTGTCACCGGCGCGAGCAGTGCGGGTGGAAATGGCTCGCTCAAGCGTAAAGAAAATCTCGGTCTTCCTCGGGATGACTACCTGATCGATGGTTTGCGCAAAGCCCAAGACGGATAGTGACAGAACAACAATCATGCGAACCATGGTCAAACCTCCTCCGATGTCCATTCCAAGAGGAATCACTATTTGCGCTCGATACTAAGGACAAACCGAGACGATCAGGCGCGCCAGCATCCAGTCCGGTGTCGAAAACGCGATAGCTTGCCCCGCGATCCAGACCCTGATCGATTATCTCTCAATTTTTCTAGATGCACCGAAGCCGAAGAATGATCAGACGGGATCGGGCTAATGGCGGCTGTAGGAGAACGGTGGGTTTCAATCCGCCCCGAAAAGCGCGGTGCGGATTCGAAACCCCATCCTACGATCCGGTGCGGTCAGGCGTCAACGTTTGTAGTGGCTCTGCTGCGGACCTATTCTGTCGGTATAGAAGTTGTTCGTTCCCCCCGAAACAACTGAAGCCGCTCTCCGAACAACGCCTAGAAACAGGAGCACAATGACATGACGAGAATTGCTATAAACGGGTTTGGCCGAATCGGCCGCCTGACCTTCCGACAACTTATGCAATCAACGGCAAATGATATTGAAGTGGTTGCGATCAACGACATTGCGCCGTTGGACAACCTCGCCTACCTTCTGCGGCGTGACTCTGTCTATAAGGATCCGGGAGCAACTATCGAGACGGAAGACGGCGCGTTGCGCTGGAATGACCGAAAAATCCGCTTTTTGCAGGAGAAGCAGCCGGAGAACCTCCCGTGGCAGGAGTTAGACGTTGACATCGTGGTCGAGGCGAGCGGTGCGTTTACCGCTCGCGACAAGGCTGCACTGCATCTGAGGGCCGGCGCCGAATATGTCGTCATCACGGCAGTCTCCACGGGTGCAGATTTGACTGTCTGCCTGGGAGTTAACGAGGAAGACTTCGACCCGACCAGGCACAAGGTGATCTCTAACGCCTCCTGCACGACCAACTGTCTGGCGCCCGTGGCCAAGGTCCTGCACGAGGAGTTCGGTATTGTTGCGGGTTTCTTGACGACGGTCCATGCTTACACCAGCTCGCAGGGGATTGTTGATCGACCGAGCAAGAAGTGGCGTCGAGGCCGGGCCGGGGCGGTATCCATCGTGCCTACCACAACCGGCGCGGCTACGGCTACGACGGAAGTACTTCCCGAACTCAAGGGCCGGCTGGACGGCATGGCAATGCGAGTGCCTGTGCCCAGCGGATCAGTCATTGACTTCGTTTTCCAGTCAGAGAAAGACGTCAGCGTTGAAGCGATCAATGCAGCGTTTGGCGAAGCCGCTGAAAACAAGGCAATGAAGGGGATACTGGGGATCTCCGACGACGAACTGGTCTCGGCGGATATCGTTGGCAGCAATTACTCTGCCCTCGTAGACGCTTCATCCACGCGAGTGCTGCAGAAGAAAATGGCTAAGGTCCTTGCCTGGTATGACAATGAGTGGGGCTATGCCTGCCGGGTAGCGGATATGGCGACGTATGTGGCCAGGCAGGCTTTCGCGAAAACTGCGGTGTGATCAAATTCGGTTCTTAAAGCCAACGGCCCGATTCAGCTTTTGTTGGGTGGGTTTCAATCCGCCCCGAAAAGCACGGTGCGGATTCGAAACCCACCTACGAAGGCCGTCGACAAAGCTCGAGAAGAAGGGGGTTAGACGGCCGCGCTGGCCTTTTCCTCTTCTTCGGGTTCGTACTCTTTCCCCTTGATGAAGGCTTCGACCTTTCGCCGGCAGATGTCGTCAGTGAATTGCTCGGGGGGACTCTTCATGAAGTAACTGCTGGGGGCAACGAGGGCCCCGCCAATTCCGCGGTCAAGCGCCAACTTGGCACAACGGATGGCGTCGATCACAACACCAGCGCTGTTCGGGCTGTCCCAGACCTCCAGCTTAACTTCCATGTTTAATGGCACATCGCCGAACGTGGTTCCTTCCATACGGATATGGCACCATTTCCGGTCCTCCAGCCAAGGGATATAGTCGCTCGGCCCGACGTGGATGTTCCGTGCGGGCAAAGGCTGCCCCAGCAGGCTGGTCACGGCGTTGGTCTTGCTGATCTTCTTGCTCTCCAAACGCTCCCGTTCAAGCATGTTCATGAAATCGGTGTTGCCGCCGAAATTCAGTTGATAGGTCCGGTCAATCCTGACTCCGCGGTCTTCAAACAGCCTGGCGAGGATGCGGTGGCTTATGGTAGCGCCGACCTGGCTCTTAATATCATCTCCGATAATCGGAAGCCCCATACGCTCGAATCGGTGCCTCCAGCCCGGCTCTCGAGCGATAAACACGGGCACGCAGTTGACCATGGCGCAGCCTGCCTGCAGCACCTGTTCTACGTAGAAGCGGGTTGCTTCTTCGCTGCCAACCGGGAGATAGTTGATCACGACGTCTGTCCGTGTATCGCGCAGCACCTTTGCAATGTCGACCGGCGGCGCCTCCGACTCCTTAATAACCTGGCGCAGGTACTTGCCCAGACCATCGAGCGTGACACCGCGCTGGACGGTCACACCCAGCGGCGGCACGTCGCAGAATTTGAAGGTGTTATTCTGTCCGCAGAAGATCGCTTCGCTCAGGTCCTTCCCCACTTTGTCGGCATCTACGTCAAAGGCGGCGCTAAATTCGACGTCCCTTATGTGATAGCCGCCCAGGTCGACATGCATCAGGCCAGGGATGCGGCTGTTCGGATCTGCGTCACGATAGTAATGGATGCCTTGGATGAGACTGCTCGCGCAATTCCCCACCCCTATAATAGCCACACGCACTTTCTTGGTCATGTATCTCCTCCTAGTTTGAATTTAAGAAGCGGCAAGAAGGTCGCTTGCTGACTTACAGATTCTCACTTTCATCCATGGGGCGAGCCTTTCCTGTTGATCCGCGCAGGATCAGGCGGCTTTCCAGCACTCTGTCGTTCACCTGTTCGCCAGCCGCCGCAGCCAATGCGGCTTTCATGGCCTGCCTGCCCAGCTCGGCCACCTGCTGATCGACGGTTGTCAGAGGTGGATGTGAAAGGACTCCGAAGGGCATGTTGTCGATTCCCACCACGCTTAACGTTTCGGGCACAGCCACACCGTCTGCCGCCGCGGCGGCCAGCAGGCCTAAGGCGGACAGGTCGTTGTAGCAGACAACCCCGGTTGCACCGAGATCGAGCAGCCAGGGGAGGGCTCTGCGCCCATCGGCGGCCTCTCCCGCGCCTGGAAGCAAGAGCCGGTGATCGGGGCGCACGCCTGCTTCCTGAAGGGCAGCCAGGTAGCCGTTTCTCCGCTGGGTGCTGCTATGGCTGGCGGCTGGTCCACCGAGGAAAGCAATGCGCCGATGGCCCAGATCCAGAAGATGACGGGTTGCCAGACGGGCGCCCAGCTCCGTGTCCGATCGCACAGAAACCGAATTTGGGCCGTGGGCTTCGGCATTAATGACGACCAGTGGTTCCTGCAGTTCGGACATGAGTTCGGCATAGAGATCGCCGGCTCTGCTGCTGGCGATGATCAGGGCGTCGACGCGGTGGCGACGCAAGATCTCTACTGCTTGCAACTCCCGTTCGGGAACTCCACCGGAGGTGGCGAGGATCAGGGCATAACCTTCACCATGGGCAACCGTCTCGACTCCGGCCATGACCTGGCTGACATAGGGATCGGCAACAGTCGTGACCACAACTCCCACGGTGTGGGTTCGCTTCAGGACGAGGCTGCGGGCGACCTGCGAGGGAGTGTAGCCCAACTCGTGTGCCAACGATTGCACAAGCTTTTTGGTCTCCGGGCTGATGCGCGGGTCGTCGCGCAATGCACGGCTGACGGTCGATGCGCTCACTCCTGCCTTCTCTGCGATAGTCTTGATTGACGCCGCCATAGTGCTAACGTTTGCATAATCGAGGTTACATGAGGGGCGAGGTGAGAGTCAATCAGAAAAGGCCCGATTTTCCATTTTCCATTTGCAATTTCTCATTTTTCGATTTGCTCGCCGATGCGGGAGAAAAGGGCCGAGAGTTGGACGGTGTGACTGGCCATTTGAAATTCCCCAGTTTTTGGCCAACAATTTTCCCCAGTT
>DAOTAI010000240.1:0-7876 GCA_035593865.1 Acidobacteriota bacterium | reverse complement strand
CAACACCATAATCCTCGTAGAGATGGACTACGACCTCTGTATCCGATTGGGTACGAAAGCGGTGACCGGACCGCTGCAGCTCTTTTCGGAGTTGGCGATAGTTATAGATCTCTCCGTTGAAGGTAATCCAGATGGTCTGGTCTTCATTCGAGAGGGGCTGATTGCCGCGCGAGAGGTCGATGATACTCAGCCGGCGGTGCCCGAGCCCGGCCACGCCCATCATCCGAATACCCTCGCCATCCGGCCCGCGATGAGCCAGGACGCTGGTCATTTTCTTGATTTCGGCCGGCTCAACGACCGATCGGCTGACTTTGCCACAGATTCCGCACATGCAGATCCTTTCTCGGTTTCACGACTTCAAGCCAAACAGCCGCGGACGAATAGAGCTTGCGGGCTGCATCGATTCCGGGGCAGCATGTCACGCGCTCCTCGCCGGAGTCTCTCGCCACTCCTGTCTTTTCCTCAGGTTTCTGGGGTAAAGCGCTTCAAGGGCGTCGATCTCCTGTTCAACACGAGATTCGATCCACCCAAGTTCTTTCGCCATCAGCCGGGCGCATTCCTCGATCACCAATGAACCGGGGTATTCTCCGGTGCCGAGGTCAGTCCGACGCAACACGACATCAGTCAGCTTCAGTCCCATCTCGCTGCGGACTGCGTGGACGATCTGAGCTTTTAGAACTGAAGTCGACCCGATCGTTTCAGCCAGTTCAGGGGCCTGCCGAGTCAAATCGGCAATCTCGCGATAGCCAGAGCCGTAGTTGTGCGCCAGGGCCCGGGCGCAATCCTCGGGCAAGGCCATCTCTTTCATGACTTCGCGCACCAGCGACTCGAAAGTTTCGAATGCACCGCCATGAGCAGGCACGTCCTCCAGACGCGATCGCGCTGCCCGTACTCCTAGCTTCGCCAAAGCAAGATCAACCGCTTTTGGTGCTTCGCAAGGCGCGGTTGTAAACCTAACGCCAATCAGGGTGATCAGCCCGTCTACGGAGTGCGTCCGAATATGATCAACTAGCCGGGACCGGTGGCCGAACTTCAAGTCACGAGCACTCGGATCGTTTTCTCCAAAGGGAATCAGCCCCGCATTCCAGAGGCAGATATCATCCGGCGTGATATCAAGCCGATATCCCGAGCGGATTTCAGCTACGAAAGCTTCCAGTTCTCCGTCTGTCACGGTAAAGCCGTCCGGGTGTCTCCGGTAGACTTTGTGCCAGACTCCGGCAAGCGTGTAGCCCCGCCATGGAATCAGAAAAAGGTGGCGGGCGCCGCGGCTGAAAACGGCCTCGGGATCTTTGGTTTGCGATGTCAAAGCGAGAGCCGCTCGACCGCCGATCACCCGCCGAGGGAGGACGAAATAGGCATCTCTCGACCACTCGGTCGGCTCCAGGGATAGGCCAAGACCGCTTTTCAACAATCCCTCCGCATAGGGACCTGCGGCATTCAGCGTACAGCGCGCGCGAATTTCAAGTTCATCGCCCGTAAGTCGATCCCGTGCCAGGACGCCGCGGATCTTCCCATCCTTGAGGACAAAACGTTGCGCTTCGACGTAATTGGCAATAACGGCCCCGGCCCGGGATGCACTCTGGAGAAAGGCCAGAACCAGGCGGGGAGGGTTGTACATCTGCCCGTCGGCGAATACGGCTGCCCCGGTGAGACCTTCAGGATCGAGCCCCGGATACTGATCGAGCACTCCGGCGCGGGATAGCGTGCTTCCCGGCGGAATCCGTCGCTCCAGATCCCTGATTCCGCGGTTGCGATCGGGGGTTAAGGCTTCGTAGACCTTCATTGCCAGGGAAATGAGCCATTTACTTCTCGCCCCCCGGCCGTACGTCGGCACGACGATCGGCAAAGGGTGTACCAGGTGTGGCGCACAACGGAGGAAAATTCGACGCGCTCGGCTTGACTCTCGAACTCGAATAACGTCCGCGTGCTGCAGATACCGAAAACCGCCGTGAACCAGCTTGAACGAATTAGCCGAAGCGGCACTGGAGAAGTCCTGGCGCTCTATCAAAGCGACCGACAGCCCCCGGCGAGCAGCGTCGCATGCGGCGCAAGCCCCAAAAATGCCACCTCCGACCACCAGCAGATCGAAAGTCCTATCTTCCAGCGCCTGTAAGTTCCGTTCCACTTGGAATCACCTGCTCAACCTTCTCACCAACCTCTGCAGGACGAAGGGCGAGCTCATTGAAGACGTTGAGATACAGAGCGTGATTTTCATCCATATAAAGGCGGCGCACTTCTTCGCGGTTGTTCTGCCCCATCTGTTCACACAAGGCCGGCTCGTCATACAGTGTTCTGACGGCCTCCGCCAAACCCAGATGGTCACCCGGCTCCACCAGGAATCCGTTGTGGCCGTGCCGAATCAGGTCCACCTGCCCCCCGTTATTGGTCGCTACCACCGGCAACCCCGCGTCCATAGCTTCTTGCACCACAATGCCCAGGCCTTCGTGCCAGGATGAAAGGACGAAACATTGACTCATCCTGAGGAGACATTGGATTTCGGCCCGCGGCAGAAAACCCAGGAAGTGGACTCGATCCGAAACGTCTTCCCGCTGGGCAATAAGCCTGAGATCCTTTTCCAGCGGGCCGTCTCCCACCAGCAGCAAATGGATTCGATCCGGCAGGTGCCGAAGCGCCCGAATGGCGACATCGAAGCCCTTTCTTGATACCAGGCGACCCACGCCGATCAGGTAAAAGCATCGCGGGTCGAGTGGTTCCGGGAGCCTGATCTCTTCGGCAGGAGGCAAAGGCGTAAACCCGTAATTGATCACCTCGATTTTATTGCGAACGCGATAATGCTCCTCGGCCCGTTTGCGCGTGTCGCTGGAGATGGCGATAACCCGGTCGGCCGAGTTCATGATCCAGCTGTTGACCACGCGCAAGGCAGCAAACCGATGTGGGGAAGATCGCTTCGAGGGGTCGTATATATCGCCGCCGATAATGGTCAGGACGTGAGGCAAGCGAAACGCTTTAGCTGCAAGCCAGCCTAATGGGCCGCTTGGAATCGCGAAGTGCGTGTTGATCAACTCGAACCGGCGGAGCTTGCGCCAGTTGGCAGCCAGGTGCAAGGCGCCCGTGAAATTGTAAAGAGCCATCGACAGGAATGAAGCTGTCGCACGGTCCTTGCGGGAGCCGGCAAAAACCCGGACAACGTCGACACCCCCGACTAACTCGCGTGCAGCTAAACCAGGCGCCCGACTGGTTACTACGGTCACTTCGTGTCCAGCGCGAACCCACGCCTCGGCGTATTGTTGAGCGCCAACCCCTCCGCCGCCACCAATCGGCGGATACTCATAGCAGAAAAGCAAAATTCTCATGCCGTTGTTCGCCCCTTGGCGCTGACATTCGGTTGACATCACCCCTCATTTCCGGGGAAATGGATTAACAGTAGCCTCAGTCTTCGGGAACAATCCTAGGTGTGCTCTCAAGCCGTCAACTGCTCTCGAAGGAGCGAACCGGCCAGAGCCGGTTCCCTGCTTGGATGAGGGAACATCCGCTCGAGCATGGGCCGATTTTCTTTAACCCAGGCGACCAGGTTACGCACCCCCTTTTGCCACGAAACCGTCGGTTCCCATCCAAGCACATCGCGCGCTTTTTGAATGTTCGACACGTACACCGGCTGATCACCTGGACGCCAGTCCGAATAGCTGACTTCCAGCTCGCGGTTGACCTCGGTTTTCAAGAAATCGATCAGGTTGTGAAGCGATATGGTGTTCCGTCGTCCCCCGCCTATGTTGAAAATCTGGCCGGATGCGTCGTCAATACGAGCCAGTGCCGCCTCGTAAGCATTGACCAAGTCGTCAATAAACAACACGTCGCGAACTTGTTTCCCGTTTCCATAGATCACTATCGGAAGGCCGAGGACGGCTGCGATCACGAACCAGGCGACCCATCCCTGGTCCTCCAGGCCAAACTGCCGATAACCATAAATGCAACTCTGCCGGAAGACCACCGTGCGAAGACCGTATACCCTGGCGTAGTCGCGCACGTACTGATCTGCGCATCCCTTCGAACATCCATAGGGCGAGTGAAAATCCAGCAGACGGTCCTCAGTGATTCCCTCCGGCAGGTTTCGGTAGCGAAAGCGGTCAACGCCTTCAACGATTTCGATGTCTTCCATCCCGCCGTAAACCTTGTTCGTCGAGGCGTAAAAAAAGACTGGTTTCTTTTTCTGGGAATTGCGGACGATCTCGAGAAGGGCCAGGGTGCCCAGGGCATTCACCTGGAAGTCGTGAACCGGATCGACAATCGAGGTAGTGACAGCCACCTGACCGGCCATGTGGAAAACAACGTCAGAATTCTCGATCGCTTCTTTCAGAGCGGAGGACGGCATCCGTATGTCGCCGACGATGACACGAAGGGCGCAAGCGTTCCGGTGAGTCTGGAGCCAGGTTAGATTACTCAGACACCCGGTTCTTTCCAGTGAATCGTAGATGGTTACTCTGCACCCATGATCTAGAAAGCGACGGGCCAGATTGCAGCCAATAAAGCCCGCACCTCCCGTGATGGTGACATCTTGTACCTGATCGTTCCTCCTGCTCATACTTCACTTCCCTTCCGGCAGACGGCAGCTATTTTCTTGGTGAGAATCTTCACCTTCTTCCCGTACAGCGCGAAGCAGACCCGAAAACACAAAGAAAGAAACCCGGTAGCAAGCAGGCCGACGTAGTTGAGAGGGTTTTTCCAGAAGACGTACAGTTTGAGCGGAAACAGTTTGATTCGGTCAAATCCCGCCAGCGTGAGAACCTGGGTCAGACTGTATTCGGTAAAGGTGCTGAAGTGATCGATGTTGTGAGCCAGGTTTTCAGCCCCGACGATCGGGTTTGCACCGTTCAGACCGTACACCACCAACACGCCGTCCTCATCCAAGTTCCGCCGGCAGAGCCGCAGAAACAGGATCATTTCGTCAATCGTCAGGTGGTTCAGCTCCTGTTCGCAGATAATGGCCTGAAAACGCGTGTTGTTGCGATGGAGAAAAGAAAATGCCCGGGCGACAATACAATTCAGATTCCGTTTCTTCGCATGAGCGATTTTGTCGCCATCGGAATCGATACCCAACACCTGGCGATACCCCTGCTGGTTCAGCATTTCGACCAGGTAACCGGGGCCGCAACTGACCACGAGTATGGGCGCCTCTTTGTTCGCGGGCAAATGCGGAAGGAAGTTGTGCTTGTAGTACTGGGAAAAGCTCTTATAGCCCGCCTCCACATCTTCCGGAGCCTGCCAATAGGAATCAAACGGTTCGAGACGAGCCGAGAGACGAATCGTCTCGGCCGAGTCGAGGTCAGCTTCGACTACCTTCCTGTCAAGCGGTACTTCAAGGGTCGATTTCATCAGATTCTGCTCCTTGAATCTGGTCACACTCCCGTTGAAGCGATGCCGGCACCTTCGCGGACGCCTTCGGAAACCTCTTTCTCCTGGTTTTTGGCGAGGAATCGACCGATGGCCAGAAAGTCCAGGTGCCCTCTTTTGAACGCTCGGATCGCATCCTTCGGGGTGCACACGATTGGTTCTTCGTGCATGTTGAAACTCGTGTTGACAAAGCAGGACAGGCCTGTCAGGCGCTTGAATTCCTTCAGGATTTGGTAGTAACGAGGATTGTCGGAGGGACTGACCAGTTGAGGCCGCGCGGTTCCGTCCACGTGAACGACGCCCGGGCAAGTCTTCTTCATCAGGCTGTTGCAATCGAAGGTGATGGTCATGAACCGCGCTGTCTCGCGGGCGCCTTCCAGATTGAGGAAATAACGGTCAGCGTCCTCCGCCAGCACGGCAGGGGCGAAAGGCATGAACTCGGTCCTGCCCAGTCGTTTGTTCAACCAGTCGTTAACGGAAGGTTCATCCGGACGGTAGAGAATCGACCGGTTGCCGAGCGCCCTTGGACCATACTCCATTCGACCGTCAAAACGAGCGACCACGTGACCCTGGCTGATAAGCCGGGCCACTTCCTGCTCCAGATCGGCTGGTGTGCTGAAATCGATGCCTTCGGCTTGCAGCTCCTGGGCAATCTGCGTTTCTGAAAACTCCGGCCCGAGATAAACGTGATCAAAGCACTTCCAGCCAGAGAGGCGGCCGTTGCCGTTGAGGCCGCACCAGGTCAGCATGGCGGCGCCGGCCGCAAGCCCTTCGTCCGACATGGCGGGATAGACGAATACCGAGTCCACCTCCTCCAGTTCGTGAATCCGCTGGTTCACTTTGACATTGGCGAACACTCCCCCGGCCAGCCCCACGTTGCGTTTGCCGGTCTGCCTGGCCCAGTAGCGAACGTAGTTGCAGGCGATCTCCTCCGTGACATCCTGTATAGTGGCGGCGAGATCTTCCTTCGTATAATCTCGCGGCAACGCTTCCAGCAGGTTGTCAATAGCCGCAAAGCGAAAGCAGTTCCCGATGTTGCGCATCGACCCGTTCTCGTATCGAATGAACTTGTCGAAGACATCCCGATACTTTGGCTTTCCGTAAGCCGCCAGCCCCGTTATCTTCCCCTCGTGCTTCCCCGCTTTGAACCCGCAGATATGAGTTACGTAGGCGTAGTAGTCGCCCACCGAATCGAAGGAAGGGACGGTACACAGGTGCCGCCACTGCCCGGCGCTCACTTCATAGACATGGGAAGAGTGGCCGTCTCCCGCGCCGTCCAGCGTCACCAGCAGCGCATCGTCAAAACCACTCGCGTAATAGGAGCAGGCGGCGTGCGCATGGTGATGCGAGACGTATTCAATCGGGCAGGCAATACCAAACTCGTTTTTCAGGACAGCCGCGATTTTTCGCCGTCGCTGGGCAAAGACCGGGCGCCGAAGATCGTAGTAAAGCCGTTCGGCAATCGGCAGCCGGCTTCTTAGGAAGCTCAACCGGGAGCCCATCGAGAAAAAGAGGTTCTTGACAATTCCTTCGTCAACTGCCAGAACGCCGTTGGTCAGTTCGACATATTCGTTCAGGAAGTGCCCCCACTTGGAAGCGACCGCCACACGGTCCAGTTCCTCCGGCCGGAGTCCCGCAATCTCCAATACGGCGGCGATCGACTTGCGCGGAAACCCCATCACCATCTTCTTGCGCGCCAGGCGCTCTTCGTTCACCGCCGCTACAACATGCCCGTCAATGATCACAGCCGCGCCAGCAGTGAAATGATCGCTGATTCCCAAAACCTTCATATTTTCCGAATACCCTTCTTGACGAAGTGCTATACGCGCACGCCAGACATTAACCGCCACTCAAGGACGTTCCGGTAATTCAGGACAGCCAGGAGTCGACGCGGCAGGATTCAAGGTCGAGCGTTCAACCAGGTAGGCCAGCCACCAGGGAAACCAGGCGGCAAGCTCAAGAATGCGAACGCCTAAAGTAATTGCCACGCTCTGCGCCATCGGAACCCCCGAGTAGGACAGCAGCAGGGCGAAGACACCGTCGAAAAGTCCAAGACCGTGAAAAGTAATTGGCAGTCGCGATATGAGGAGCGCCAGCGGCAGAGCACCCGCAAAGTAAAGCAGACCCACTTCAACTCCCAGCCCTATCGCCACCAGCCACATGTACAGCAGGGTCGTCAGCTGCTCGAGAACCGACAATCCAAAGAAGCTCGCCAGCAGCCGCTTCTGATTGCCGTAAGCGCGGTAGTTAGCTTGGAATTCGCGAAGCACTCTCGCTGGCTTTGAATCGCCGATTCGAGACAGCAACCCGCGATCGAGCCAGATGTAGACCTTCTTGTTGAATGAAAGACTCAGAACAAGAAGCCCGAGCACCAGCACCCCGCCGCCTGTCCACCAGATCCAACCGAATTGTTCGTGAAGAACGCCGCTTTTTGACAACACCACGAAGCCGGCTAATCCCACTACAAGAGAAGCCAGAAAACCGATCGCTCGCTCCACGACAATCGAGGCGACAACCCGGCCGGCAT